>DATNDF010000117.1 GCA_035607015.1 Candidatus Angelobacter sp.
ACGGAGGCAGTTCCGGCCCGCTCGTGGTCCCCGTCAGTAGATCCACGACGTAATGCGTGGCCTCGTTGTAGGAGAGAACGATCATGTCGCGCAGCGCGCGGCGCAGTTCGGCGGTGTCCTGAAGCTTGCCGTCTTCGAGCCACCGATGGACCGCAACGAGGTAAAACAATTTCACCACGCTGGCCGGATAAATTTGCGCATCGCCGCGATAGCTCGCCCGAACGGGATGTTGCGGGTCGCGCAAGTCCACGAGCGTGACGGCGAGCTGGTCGGGTTTGAGTTGCTTGTCGGCGAATCTGGCGAGCGTTTGTTGAACGGCGGTGTCAACCAGCGCCTGGAGTCGGGGGGCACGCGAATCATTCGTGGAGGCATTCTGGTCTTGAGCCAGGGCGCGCGATGGCATCGTTATGGCAAGTAGACAAACGAGCATGGCGCTGAAGCGAAGGGTGTAGTTCATGCGGCCTTCATCTAACCACGAAAGGCCGCCCTTGAACAACGCGCTCCCTCGCGCCGATCATTCCCATCAGACGGTGCGCAAGAACCGCATTACCGTGTCGCCGTGCCTGAGCATTTTGATTTCCTTCCAAACATCCGGAAGGTCGAGCGTGTCACGCTTCGTATGGCCGAGGACAAAGAGACCCGCCGGTGCTACCAGAGAGGGGAGGTGAACATCGTCGAGCAACTGTTGAGCGAATGAAGTGGAACGCCGGCCGACGTTTTTTTCGCCGTAAGGCGGGTCGGCAAAAACCAGATCGAAAGTATGCCCGGCAGAAGCGAGTTGCGCGGAGGCGACAAAGGCGTCCTGCACGCGGATTTCCAGCCGGGCCACGAGCCGGGCCGCAGCAAAATTCTTCCGCAGAAATTCCGCGTGCCGGTCCGTCTTTTCCACGCAGACGGCGGATATGGCGCCACGGCTGAGGCATTCGAGACTGAGTGCGCCAGTGCCGGCGAACAGCTCCAGTACCCGCGCACCGTCCACGCAGCTGCCGAGACTGTTGAAAATCGCCTGGCGCACGAGGTCCGGCGTGGGCCGCACGGCGTGCCCACTGGGGACTTTGAGCAAACAACCGCCCGCCGTTCCGCCGATGATGCGCATGGTCGGATGATGAAATCAGCACAACGGAGAATCGGGAAGAATATTTGCGCGGCCCCGAAACCCGGACCGGGCAGGATTGGCGGACACGGCTCCAGCTTCGTATTGGTCAACTACGGAACCCAGATGGCGCGGTAGAAACGCTGCTGCGAGTTTGCCGCCTGCGAATCGGTAAAATTGAACGTGGGGCCCGTCAGCGTATTGGTTGTCATGGGCGACCAAGCCGTCAAATCGGTTGACATCTGAATCGCATAGGTTGCGCCGGGTTCGCCCCGGAGTTGCAATGCGAACTCGCCGTCGGGCTGCATCGAGACCGGCACCAGGCGCGGGGCGCCGGGTTGCAAAGAGATTACCGTGACCGAATAGGGCGGGAAGTTGAAGGTGAAGTTTGTGCCCACGGCAGTGAAATTCGATTGTGCGATGTCGGTCGAACCGATGCCCGCACGCGCCGCCTCGTCTTGTGGAATGCCATACGAATACACGAGGGCGTTGGTGGCTGGCGAATAACCGGTCAGCGAAAGGCTGGAATTGAGCGCAGCCGACGAGCTCTTGTTGATGACGAGCAGTGAAAGCGTCCCCGTGGTCCGTTTCGTAGCATAGGCGGTCAGCAGCGTATAATCCGTTGAAGCCTTGACGATCCTGTCGCCCGCGCGCGTGAACAGTTTCAGCAGTTTGCTGACAAAGAATGTCGGATAGCGGTCAACCGTGCCGTTGACGAAGCCGTAGTCGCCGTATTGCCGCCACCCGTAGAGCAACGGGGAGTTGTTGTTGCCGGGGTCCTGGCCGTTGCGCAGGTCCCACCAGACCAGTGAATTGAACTCCGTTTGCAGAATCTGACCGAAGCTGTCGGCGCGGAACAGGCCGTTGACGAGGCTCGTGGTTTGCTTGCCGGGGCTGGACGACACGGAATTGTTCTCGGTACAGATGAGTTCGACGTTGGTTGCCGCGCCGCCAAGGTAGTCGGCCAACTGCTGCCGCAAATCGGCCGCATCACTGGTCCAGGTTCGCGACGATTGCAGCAAGGCGGCATCACTCTCGCTGCCCGGGTTTTGCGCGTATTTGTGGTAGATGACAAAGTCTGGGGTCACGCCCAGGCTTTTCAACGTCGTCAACATTACGGGGGTCCAGCCATTGTGCTCCGCGCCGGTGCGCGGGTTTGTCGCGGCGTGGTTCGTGTAACCGTTTGAGTAATTGTCTTCGCCGGTGACAGCGACGACACCCACATGGATCGTCGGGTCTGCGGCTTTCATTTGCGTAATGTAATCCTTTGCCCGGCTGGCGTAGGTGAACGGATCGTGTGGGAATGAATTGGAATCCGTTTCCCAGGTGCCATAGTTTTCATTACCGATTTCCCAGAGCTTGAATTGGTATTTCTTCGCGCTGTTCGCGTATCGGACCCAATTTGTCGCTTCCTGCGGCGTGCCGGTGCCGTAGTTGACGGTGATGAACACCTGCGCGCCGGTGTTCGTCGCGATGTGGGCGAACCTGTCGAACGACGTCGCCCACATCCCGGTGTTTGTGCCTGTGGTGTTCGATTGCCAGTGATACTCGTCCGACAATGAGCCGCCAGGGAACCGCAACGCCTGATTTCCCATCTCCGTCAACCACGACGCAGTTGTCGGTGTGTCAAACGACGAGTCCCACACAGCCGCGTTGACGGCGAACAGGCGCGAGTCAACCACACGGACCGTTTGCGTTGAATTGACGTTGAGATGAACCACCACGGGCGGCGGGATGGCTGTCAGCTTGATATCATCCACGTAAAAGGCGGGTTGCGCGCCGTTGACCGTGCTCTGAATCCAGAAACCGTCCATGTTCGGCTTGTTGGCGACGCCCAGGGAGGAGAGGGAAATGGTCGTGAATCGCCACGCGTTGGCCGGGAGTAACGGAAGGTTAACGGCGGTCCCGGCCTGGCCGTTCAGCAAAGCCTGCACTTTCAAAGACTGACCGCCGGTTGGACCGCCGTGAATCCAGAACGTCAGATTGGTGTACAGGCCGGTGTCGAAGGCGTCGTGGTGCAGATAGAGCGCTGAATAGTTCGCGGTCGCCACACTGACGGAATCACTGCCGGTGTGGACGGTCGAAGTGTTCGTGTAATTGAGCGTGGCCCAGCCGTAACTTTGCCAGCCGTTTTCAAGAGCGTCGTCGTAAACGATCAGGTCCTCCTGTGCCAGGACGGCGCCCGCTACGCATGCCAGCAGGAGCCCTGGGCAGGCGCGGGCGATGGCACCTGTAAAGTTCGTTGGATACATACCGTTCAACGTGCAGAAGTCTCTCTGCAAGGTTGTTGAGCGAGCAGTTTGTCAGCCAGTGAACAAACGGAACCTCTCCAGGACGTGGAGTTTCCATTTGCAACTGCGCCAAATTCAGCTATTTGTTTTCCATAAATTCACCGGCTTGTAACTTGCTTTAAGTCCCATCAATGAAATCGTCGTACCGTTTCCCCTTGTGGCTGTTCTTCACCTTGTCGCTTTTGGTCTCCACAAAAGGACAAGTAATCATATCCGAATTCATGGCTGACAACAAGTCCACTCTCGCCGACGAGAACGGACAGTTCCCCGACTGGGTCGAGATTTACAATACCAGCACGAACACCACAAATTTGAACGGATGGTCCCTGACCGACGATCCCACGCATCAGGCACGCTGGTTTTTCCCGGCGACTAATCTGACCGCCAAGGGCTTCATGGTGGTGTTTGCGGACGGCACGAATCGCGTGGTGTTGGGCCAGCCTCTGCACGCGGATTTCAGCCTGAAGGCGAGCGGCGAATATCTGGCGCTGTTGAAGCCCGACGGCACGCCAGCGTCCGAATTCGCACCGACGTTTCCCGAGCAATTTCCTGACATTTCCTACGGCGTCGCACAGAACGTGACGACCAACGCTCTGGCCGTTTCCGGTGCGGCGGCGAAGGTTCTAGTCCCGGCCAACAGCACGCTGGGTTCGACCTGGACGCAGGCCGGATTCAACGATTCCAGTTGGATCAGTGGCACGACCGGAGTTGGCTACGAAACGGCAGTAGCAGGTTTTGCAGTTTACAACTACGTTGCCAACATTGGCGTGTGTGATCTGCCCACGGCTGAAAGCGTGATCGCAACCCCGGCCCAGCAAAGCGCTGTGTTTGCGGAAAACGCGGCGGAGGTCAATTATCTGAACACGGGCAGCTCGGCTAATTACGGGAACGACCGCACGTTTCCCGGCCTTACCATCAATGCAGATCAGGACAATTTCGTGATTGAAGCGACCGCAACAATTACGATTCCCGCGCCGGGCAACTGGACGTTTGGTGTCAACAGTGACGATGGGTTCAGTCTGACCATCGGCAGCTTCAGCATGTCGTTCCCGAGTCCACGCGGTCCCGGCGACACGCTGCAAACGTTCAATTTTCCGGCCGCAGGCGATTACCAGCTTCGCCTTGTCTTCTACGAATGTGGCGGTGGCTCGGAGGTGGAATTGTATGCCGCGCAAGGAACTTTCGCCGCGTGGGACGCGACGAATTTCCGGCTGGTCGGCGATGCCGCGGGCGGTGGCCTTGCCGTAAGGGCGCCAGTGGTGTCAGGCGGAGGAGGAGCGACAAGCTACCGTCCGTTCATCAAGACAGACCTGCAATCTCAGATGAGCGGCGTAAACGCCACAGCCTACATTCGCGTGCCGTTCGGTGTGGCGAACCCTGCCTCGCTGCAATCTCTCACCTTGCGGATGATGTATGACGACGGGTTTGTCGCCTACCTGAACGGACAGGAGGTCGCGCGCCGCAATGCGCCGGCCACGCCGCAGTGGAATTCGACGGCGACCGCATCTCATCCGAACTTTCAAGCGCTGGTCTTTGAAGACATCAACATCTCCGACCATTTGAACGCGTTACTGAGCGGGAGCAACGTGCTCGCCATTCAGGGCTTGAACCAAAGCAGCGGTGACACCGATTTCCTGATCGTGCCGGAGCTGGTGGAATACCAGGTGGCCAACACAACCACGAATTATTTCGCAACGCCGACGCCCGGTGGACCCAATGGCGCCGGCTTCATCGCGTTTGTGTCGGATACTAAATTCAGCGTGGATCGCGGCTTTTTCACGACGCCGTTCAGCCTTTCGATCACGACGGCAACGGCGAATGCCACGATCAAATACACGACCGACGGCTCGACCCCGTCGCTGGCCAATGGTTCCACTTACACCAGTCCAATAACCATCAATGGCACCACGGTCATTCGTGCGGCAGCGTTCAAAAACGGTTTCCAACAGTCAGATGTGGATACCGAGACCTACATTTTCCCGAACGACGTGATTCTTCAGTCGCCGAACGGCGCGCCGCCGGCGGGATGGCCGGCAAGTTGGGGCGCGAATGTGGTGGATTACGGGATGGACCCGAACGTGGTGAACGATCCGGCCTACAGTGGTGAGATTGCCAACGACCTGAAATCGATCCCGTCCTATTCCATTGTGACTGATTTGGGGAACCTGTTTGATCCCACGACCGGGATATACGCAAACGCGAGCCAGGACGGCATCGCGTGGGAACGGCCCGCTTCGATTGAGCTGATTTATCCCGATGGCACGAAAGGCTTCCAAATCGACGCGGGCCTCCGCATTCGCGGCGGATACAGCCGGAGCACGGGAAATCCCAAGCACGCGTTCCGTTTTTTCTTCCGCCAGCAATACGGCACGGCGAAGCTGAACTATCCGGCGTTTGCGAGCCAGGGAGGCGCCACCATGTTCGATGCTTTTGATCTTCGTACGTTCGAGAACTACTCGTGGAGCTTTGAAGGGGATTACCGGTTCATCGGTTTGCGCGACCAATTCTCGCGCGACACCCAACTGGCCCAGGGCCATCAAGGCGAACGCGGGAATTACTATCATCTTTATATCAACGGCCAGTATTGGGGCCTTTACAACACGGCCGAACGGCCCGAGGCCTCTTACGGCGCCACTTATTTCGGCGGCAACAAGGAGGATTACGACGTGATCAAGGTGGACACCAGCGCCGGCTACACGATTTTCGCCACGGATGGTAACATGGATGCCTGGACGCGCCTGTGGCAAGCGGCAACCAACGGCTTCGCCAGTGACATCGACTATTTCAAGATCCAAGGATTGAACGTGGATGGCACACCCAATCCGGCCTACGAAAACCTGCTGGATGTGGACAATCTCATTGACTACATGCTGGTGATCTTCTTCACCGGAAATCTCGACGCGCCGATTTCCGAATTCATTGGCGATACGAATCCGAACAACATGTACGGGATGCGTAATCGCACGGGCCTTTACGGCGGCTTTCGCTTCTTCGCTCATGACTCCGAACACACGCTCCTGCACGAGTCTCCCTTCGGGTCGGACGAAATTCACAGGGACCGCACGGGGCCTTTCGCGGCCGGTGATCCAGTGCAACAAGGCGCCGCGGGCGCGCTGGCCCGGAGCAACCCGCAATACTTTTTCACGCGGCTGGCGGCCAACGCTGAGTTCCGTTTGCGTGTGGCCGATCACGTGCAGAAGCAGTTTTTCAACAGCGGCGTGCTGACGACGGAAGGCTGCCGCGCGCGATTCGTCACCCGGAGCAACGAAATGTACGCCGCGATTGCCGATGAATCGGCGCGTTGGGGAGACTCCAAACGCGAGCCTCCGCGGACGCGCGACGTGGACTGGGTGACCGAGATGAGTCGCGTTTATGGCGACTATTTCGCACAGCGCCCGGGAATTGTGCTCGGCCAGCTCAGCGCGAAGGGCTGGTTTCCGGCCGTTGCGGCGCCGTCCTTCAATCAATTGGGCGGCAACGTTCCCTCTGGCTTTGCGGTAAACATGAGTGCGCCAGCGGGAACCATTTATTATACGCGCGATGGCTCCGACCCGCGTCTGCGGGGCGGCGCTCAGTCGGCGAGCGCGCAGATTTACATGAGCGGGCGGCCGATCGTGCTGACCCAAAGCGCCCAGATCAAGGCGCGGGTTCTGAGCAGCGGCGGCGTGTGGAGCGCACTGACGGACGCCACATTCTACATCATTCAGAATTATACCAATCTGCTCATCACCGAGATCATGTATCACCCGCCGGGCGCGACGAACATCGACAGCGATTCGTTCGAGTTCATCGAGTTGAAGAACGCTGCCGGCGCCAATCTCGAACTGAGCGGCGTGCATTTCACGAACGGCATTGATTATACTTTCCCGGTCGGCATGTTTGTCGCCCCCGGTCAGTTCGTGGTGCTGGTCAGTAATCCGACTGCGTTCACGAACAGATATCCCAGCGTGCGCGTGGATGGCGTTTACACCAACAACCTTTCCAACAGCGGCGAAACCGTGGCGCTGGTCCACGCGGCCGGTACTCCCATTTTTTCCGTGAGTTACGACACGCGGCCGCCTTGGCCCGCGTCGGCGGACGGCACCGGCTTTTCTCTGGTCCCGGTGAATCCGAACCTGAATCCCGATCCAAATAATCCTGCGAACTGGCGCGCCAGCTCGGTCATCGGCGGCTCGCCCGGAGCTGACGATCCGGCGTTGAACATCGGTCAGGTCCTGATCACCGAGGCTTTGACGCACACCGATCTGCCGCAGCTTGACTCGGTCGAGTTTTACAACCCGAACCCGACCAACGTGAACATTGGCAATTGGTATCTGACCGATCAGCGAACTGTGCCGCAGAAGTTCCGCATTCCGGCCGGAGATCCGCGTGCCGTCGTCCCACCCGGCGGTTATGTGGTGTTCACGGAGAACGACTGGAACGCCAATCCCGCCTCGACCAACAGTTTTCGCCTCGATTCGCATGGCGAGGAGGTTTACCTCTTTTCCGGCGACGCCGCCGGAAATCTGACAGGCTACAGCGATGGATTCGCGTTTGGATCCGCTCAAAATGGAGTGTCATTCGGCCGCTACGTCAACAGCGTGGGCGACGTTCAATATCCGGCCCAGATCACGAACACTCTCGGCGGACCGAATGCAGGACCACGCGTGGGGCCGGTGGTGATCAACGAAATTCAGTATCATCCGGCGCTGGGTGCCGAGGAGTTCATCGAGCTGAAGAGCATCACCAACGGGCCGGTGAAGCTTTACGACCCCAATTTTCCGACCAATACGTGGAAGTTAAACGGCATCGGCTTCGATTTCCCGACGAATGCCGAGATCCCGGCGAACGGATTGCTCCTGATCGTTGGCAGCGACCCCGTCGCCTTCCGAAGCAAATACAGCGTTCCAGCCGCGGTGCCGATCTTCGGGCCGTTTCCCGGAGCGTTGCAGGACGGCGGTGAGACGTTGTCACTGCAACGGCCCGATCAACCCGATCTGGACACGAACACCGGGGCGATTTTCATTCCTTACATTGACGTGGACGTGGTGCGTTACGACAACGCGGCGCCGTGGCCGACCAATGCGGATGGATTCGGCGCTTCACTGGAGCGCTTGAACGCGTCGGCGTACGGCAATGACCCAATCAACTGGCGGGCCAGTCCCGGCGCACCATCACCCGGTCTCGACAACACCGGCAATCGGTTGCCGGTTGTGAACGCCGGGCCGGACCAGAACCTCACGGCGACCAGTTTCCCGCTCGCCGCCGCCCTCAGCGGCAACGCAACTGATGACGGCCAGCCGAACCCCCCTGGCGCTCTGACGACGCTTTGGAGCCAAGTCGGCGGGCCCGGAACCGTCTGGTTCAGCAACGCGAACCAGACGAACACAACCGTCAATTTCCCGGGCGTGGGCGTTTACGTGCTGCGCCTGACCGCCAACGACGGCGCGCTGCCCGCCAGCGACGACGTGACGGTGACGATCTCGCGTTCCCCGTCGCCCGCAACCTTCATCGCGAAGGGTTCCACCTGGAAATACCTCGACAACGGATCCGATCAGGGAACGGCCTGGAGTTCGCGCACGTTCAACGACGCTGGCTGGCAATCAGGCCCCGCGCCTTTGGGATACGGTGACGCAAACGGGGTGCAGTTTCCTGCAACAACGAACAGTTTCGGGCCGGATCCGAATAATAAATACATCACCACTTATTTCCGGCGCGCATTTACGGTATCGAGCCCCGCGTCTGTGAGCGGCTTGAGTGTGAGTATTCAGCGCGATGATGGAGCGGTGGTTTACCTCAACGGGGTCGAAGTCTTCCGCAGCAATATGCCGGCGGGCGCTGTCGATTACCTGACGCCAGCCGTGATCGCGGTCGGCGGCACGGACGAAACCACCTTTTATTCTCAGCCGGTCGATCCGTCCTTGTTGGTGAGCGGCGCGAATGTGCTGGCCGTGGAAATTCATCAGGCCAACGGCACGAGCAGCGACATCATATTCGATCTCGAATTGACCGGTGCCGCGTTTCCACCGAACCAGGGGCCAACCGCGAACGCGGGTGCCGACCAGACTCTCACCTTCCCCACGAATGCGACGTTGAACGGTGTCGTGAGCGACGACGGTCTGCCCATTCCCCCGGGACTTCTTTCCTTCGGATGGTCGAAACTGAGCGGCCCTGGAACGGTGACGTTCGGCAACGCCGGCTCGTTGAGTACCACCGCGGCCTTTTCAACAAACGGAACATACGTACTTAGGCTGACGGCGGGCGACGGCGCGCTGTCCACCAGCGATGACTTGACCGTAACCGTCAACCCACAGACGCAGCCGCCGCTGCGGATTGACTCGGTCGATTTGACCGGCGGGCCGGCGTCACCGGTGCTGCACATTCATTTCACGGCCACGGCGGGTCTGACTTACACGGTGCAATATCTTGATTCGCTCGGCGCCAGCGGATGGACAAAGCTGACGGACGTCGCCGCGCAGGGAACGACGCAATCCGTCGAGGTCACGGATTCTGGAGTGTCGAACTCCGCGACGCGATTCTATCGTATTGTGACGCCGCAGCAGCCGTAGCCGTCCGCCGCGAAGTGGTACCCCCACCAGGAATTGAACCTGGATCAACGGTTTAGGAAACCGCTGCTCTATCCATTTGAGCTATGGGGGCGGTCAATTGACGCGCAAGTATAAGGAAAAACTCGAAGGCAGGCAAACTTCCGATGGTTCGCATCGGCGCCTGCCGTCGAGACTCACCAACCAGACTGCTCATCCCCGGCCGTCAGAACAAACTGTTGACGGCGATGCCGAGCACGCTTAACGGGCCCTGGTCTTCGAGACCTTCGGTGGCCTTGTCCAGCTTTTGCAGGGAAAGCTTCGCGTTTTTGTAAAGACTCTCGTCGTTTACGATTTTTCCGACCGTGCCCTGTCCCTGGTTGATCTTCTGAAAGATTTCCCGAAGATTCGTCATCGCCGTGGTGGTTTCCTTGTAAAGCGTGTCGTCTTTGGCGAGTTTGCCGAGAGTACCCTTGCCTTCGTTGATTTCGGCAACAACGGTCTGCGCTTGCGCGATCGCGCGTTTGATGTCGTCCGCTGTGTTGTTGAGATTGGTCACTGCGGCCAGGGCCGACGTGTAAAGAGTATCTTCGTTGATCAGCCTGCCGACGGTGCCTTTGCCTTCGGCAATCTGGGCGGAAATGGTTTTCATGTTGCTGAGGATGGCGGTCAGTCGGGGACTGTTCTCTTTGAGAAAGTCGGTGAACGGTCCGAGCAGATTCTGTATGCTGTCGCCGGAAAGGCTCTTGGTAAGGTTTTCCACGCCGGTCGCCACGTTTTCAAGTTTGGCCATCAACGCGTTGAGGTCGGGTTGTTCAGCGCTTTCGATGATCGAGTCGTTCTCCACCTTGAGGGCTTTGGCCGAACCGAAGCTGATGGAGACAAAATTCTGGCCCATCAGGCCGGCGAACTTGATCATCGCCTTGCTGTCGGTCCGCACATTGTCCGGTTTGTTCAACTTCATGACTACGTCCACCTTGGTCTCTTTCAGGTCGATTTTCTCGACCCGGCCGATCTGCACACCGGCCATTTTCACGGGATCGCCTTCCTTGAGTTCCTGCACGGTGTTGAATTGCGCGTGGATGCGGACGCCACGCCGGAAGAAATCAAAGCTGCCGAGCATTTCCATTATCAGAAACGCGGCGATCAATGCGAGGGCGAAAAAAATCCCCAATCGGGTCTCAAGCGTGTTTTTCATGCGGATGTCCTTTCCTGGTTTTGTTTGAAGTCTGCGGTCAAGAATTTTTGGATCTGCGGGTGCGGATTGCGCTTCACTTCTTCGGGTTTTCCGACTGTCAGGATTTGTCCGTCCATCATCAGGGCAATCCGGTCGGCGATGCCGAACGCGAGGTCGCGGTCATGCGTGACGACGAACGAGGTGACGTGAATGCGCCGGTTCAGTTTCAGGATTTCATCACCAATGGTCACAGCCATCAAGGGATCAAGCTCGCTGGTCGGCTCGTCATAGAGCATCAACTGCGGTTCGATGACCAGCGCGCGCGCGATGGCGACGCGCTTTTTCATGCCCCCGGAGAGTTCGCCAGGAAACCGGTTCTCCTGGCCCTTCAGCCCGACGATATCGAGCTTTTCCATGACTACGCGCTCGATTTCGTCCTCCGGCTTGAGTCGATGTTCCGACAGGTAAAGGCCGACGTTCTCGCCCACGGACAGTGAATTCAGCAGCGCGCCCGATTGAAACACCATTGCCATCCGATATTTGTCCATCACGCCCGGCGATTGTATCGACTCGCCTTCGATCAGGATTTCGCCTTCGTCCGGCGTTTCGAGGCCGATGACATGTTTGAGGAGAACGCTTTTGCCGCTGCCGCTCGGCCCCATCACGACGAAAATCTCGCCCCGATCCGTTTCAAAATTCAGCCCTTTGAGCACCGGCTGGCCGTCGAAACTCCGGCGCAATCCGCGGACCGTGACCCGCACGCCCTGCTGAGTGGAAGTGGCGGAATTCATTTGTCGAAATACATCAGGAAGCGCGTCACGAAATAGTCAAGGATCAGGATGAATACGATGGAATTGACAACAGCCTTGGTGACGGAACGTCCGATGCCTCGCGGGCCGCCGATGGTTTGCAAACCCTGATGGCAGGAGACGACACCAATGACGACAGCGAAAATGAAACTCTTAAACAGTCCGTTCAACACTTTGCCCAGGTCCACGAGGTCACGCAGGTTGCTGAAGTAAGCCTGGAAACTGATGCCGATTTGATTGTTGTAAACCGCCACAAGCGCGCCTCCCATCCATCCGACCATGATCGAAAAAATCACCAGAATGGGCAGGGCGCAACTGATCGCGACCAGCCGCGGGAGCACAAGATAGTGGACCGGGTTGATGTTCATGGTGCGAAGCGCGTCGATTTCCTGATAAACGCGCATCGAACCGATTTCCGCGGCCATCGCCGAACCAATGCGGCCGGCGATGAGGATGGCCATCATGACTGGCGCCAGTTCCTTGCAGATCGCGTTGCCCACGATACCGCCGATATAACCGGAAAGGCCCCGCTCGGCGAGCAGGGGTCCCGTCTGCAAGGCAATGACGCCGCCGATGAAGAGCGACAGGATGCACGCCATCAGCAGGCTGGCGTTGCCGATTTCGAAAAGCTGGTCGTAGATTTTCTGACGATGACGCCAGACCAGTGGAAGCGCCTGTGCTGTGCGCCAGAAGAGGAACGCCATTTCACCAATGTTCTGGAACATAACTCAAGATCCGGCCCGGCCCGGCGACGGTTGTTTGGTCTGGACCACCGGAACATAAAGCATCCGCAACCGTTTGCCTTCCGGCCCGGATTGATACTGAAAAAGCCCGAACAAGAGCGAGCACTTTCTGGTTGTGGGTGTGGTCTCGCTACGATAGAGGTTCCAAAGAAAGGACTGACTGTGCTCGCCCGTCTTCGAGTTGCTTTCGGAACGCCAGACCGACCAGAGTGGTGAGTAATTCCGCTCGATGCTTTTGTTGTTCGGCACCAGAGGTTCCAGCGGCGCCAGCAATTGCAAGCGTTCATTGCCGTTGTGGTCGCGCTTCGCAGTGAACAGGGGCCAGAGGTCTGTCCGCCTCAGGGCGGTGCCGGTTTCCTCGTTTTTTTCCGTCAAATCCGAATACAGAAAAAAAAGGATCCGAGTTCGCTCCCGGTCCAGCGGCGGTGCGTGCGCGCGGTTGTATTTGTAAAGCGGCCAAAGAAAAAAATCGCTTTCCAGAATCGGGGTCTTCGCGCGGCTGAACAAAGGCCAGATTCGGTCGGCGTTCTTGCCTTCACCACGAGAGAAAACAATCAACGGCCAGGGGGCGCCCAGTTCGCGATACTTCTTCGACCGGTCGTCAGTGACCGTAAGACCGAGGGGCCAAAGAACCGTCGTGGAATCCCTCTGAGGCGAACGCAGGTAACTGTAAAGTGGCAGCAGTGCCTGGTGGTGTTCGGGATTTTCCGTTCCTATGCCGGTCTGTTGGTTGAAGTATACCGGCCAGAGCGCAAAAAACTTTTTGTGCCCGCCGACCGTTTCGAGTCCGCCGTCACGATTAGTGCGGGTGGTGATGTCTCTGTGCTCGTAGCCGAGCAACGGCCAGAACTGCCAGCCCGTTAGCGAGTCGCCACGACGAAGGTGGAAGAACGGATACAGGTAGTTGTCGGTGACGACATCCTTTTTGCGCGACCGGCCGTACAACGGGAACATGGCAAATCGGATTTCATCGCGGAAAAGACGGTTCTTCAGGCGACCATAAAAAGGAACCACCGCTGTGTAATTGAGGTCGGGATCAGGAGAGCGCTGTTGGAAATAGAGCGGGAACACCGTAAAACGTTTCTGGCCGTTCTCTTGCTGATCCTGTCCTCCGGAAAAACTGAATACTTGAAGAATTTGAAACCGGTATTCCCCTCCAAACCGGTCATACGTCAGCAGTGGATAAGCAAGATCAAATTCCTCCGCGTCCGCGCCGGAATCCAGCGTGTGCGAAACGAGAGGATGGAAGGCCCACTGCGCTTTCTCTTCGCCCTGCTCGCGACCGAACAACGGGCCCATCGCTTCGATTCGCCGACCGGGTGCGAGAGTCAACTGAAACTCGTGGATGAATGGGCCGTTCTCCCATTCCGCCGCGCGCGAAAGGGCCGAACCCAGCAGACCCGCGCCAAAGCCGACGGCTATCAAATATATTGCGCGCGACATGTGTTCAGTTCAGCGAATGGCAAAACCCGCTATTCAAAGGCCAGCATCCCGCCATTGTTTCCCTCCGACCCAGCCCCAGAAACCTGTCCGCTCGGGTTGTTCTTTGGCGATAACGATACCGCTCCATGGTTATTGGGTGGAACAGGCGGTTTTTGGGCTGTTTTAATTAACGTTTGACTTTCAATCATTGCCTATTTAGGTTTCATTCACACTTGAGGTTTTTACCTCGGTTCCTCCCGACCCAGTGTCGATTGTGCATTGTCGTCACTGGGTTTTTTCTTGTCCAAAGACCATCCGCGGTGGCTCAGGAGGTTGAGAGTCGCTGGCAGAAACATCAGTGCTGCGAGCATGCATGTGGTCGTGCCGACCGCCATCACGCATCCCAGACTCGAGATGCCCTGGTGTTTCGCCAGTATGAGGCTGCCAAAGCCCACAATCGTGGTGAGCGCCGATATGAACACGGCCTTGCCGGTGCTCTTAGCGAGGATGCTTGGCTTTCGTTCTTCAGCGTAGCGGTTCAAAATGTGAATGCCGCTGGTCACGCCTATCCCGATAACCAGTGGCAGGGTCATGATGTTGGCCGGATTGAACGGAACATTGAACCAGCCCATGAATCCCACCATCCAGATGGTGCCCACGGCGACCGGCAACAACGACAAAATCACGCAGCTCAACGATCGGAAATGAATGAACACCAGAATCGCGATTGCCGCCAGCGAGTACCACGCGGCCTGTACGTAACTGTTTTTCAATAACGTGGTGTATTCGAAAAGCTGGACGGGCGTGCCCGTAACGTCCGGGTCTATTTTCCGCAACTCACGGACGAATTCCTCCTGCTTGTCGCGCTGCCACACATCTTCCTTTGGATAAACTTGCAGTAAAAACAGGTCACCCGATTTGCTCACAAACCGGTGCCGCAACGCGGGAGGCAGATCCTCGGCGCGCAGAGGCCCGCTGTTGTCCTGATTCTTGAGCGCGTCGAATGTTTCCCGGATATCATTGAACAGCGCCTGCTGGAATGAGGCGAGTTTTTTTGCCGCTTGCGGCGGGTCGTCAAGCATGCGCTGGCGCAATTGTTCGATCGCCTCGCGCAGCGACTTAAGATTGCCGGATAATTCCTGATCGCCAGACTTGCCGCCCTTGCTGTTCTCCTGTTCGATTTCACCCAGGGCAAGCCCGATATACCCGTGTAAAATCCAGAGCGTCCGGCTTAGCTCCGGAACGTTGACCGGATCGTCATCCAGCTCGGCAAATCGGATCGGAGCAAGTTCTTTTTTAACCTGCCCGACAAGCTCCAGTTTTTGCGCCTGGTTTTCGCTCAGATAACGGGCCATCGAATCCACGCTTCCGACGGCGGGCAGATCGGTCAGCCGCGTCTCCAACTCCAATGCCTCCGTGAGCGATTTGGCGATGACCGCGCAGTAAAGCACCGATTTATCGGCGGAATCGATCAGCTTCTGCTCGAACACGACGGCGGGCAGCCCCTTGCTTTGCATGTGCAGCAGGTTGTAATCGAAGTATACGCGGTGAAATTTCACCAGCGACAGCACGCACAACGCGACCGTGATTCCCGCAACCAACAGCGGGCGTTCGAGCCATAGCTTTTCGAGGCGAGCGCGTTTTTCGATTTCCCGGGAAAATGTGTGATCAAGCACGTTTTGACGCCCGCGCAACAGCAACACCGGCAGCAGCGTCATCATGGGAACAAGGCAGATCAACAACCCGCCGCCGCTGATGATTCCCATTTCCTGAATACCCTTGAAATCCGTGAACCACATCGCCAGAAAAGCGCCCGCCGTCGTGAAGCAACCCGTGAAAATTCCCTGACCGGTATAAACGATCGCCTTTTCCAGCGCCTGCCGCTCGGTTTTTCCCTGACGCAGTTCCTCCTCATAGCGCGTGACCAGATGCACGCCGAAATCGATCGCGATGCCGATTAACATGGGCAGAAACGTGATCGTGAGAATGTTCAGATGTCCAATCACCAATGTCGCGAATGCCATCGTGTAAGCCAGCCCGGCGATCAGGCAAATGGTTGCCTTGATGGGTCTTCCCGATTCGCTGTAACCGTAAATGAAGATCACCGCAACGAGCACCAGTGACACGATCGTGGCCACTGTGGTGTCGTGCTGCGACTGCGCCATTTCGTCGTATTCCAGGACCGGTTCGCCGGTGATGCCGACGTTGATTCCCGGCACCTCGGTTTTGGTTTGTGCCACGAGTTCGCGCAACCGCTCCACCGCTCTGTCGTTCACGGCATCGTTTTTCGCGCGGGCCGTCACGATATAAATGCGCCCCTCCGCAAACGTGACGTAGATTTGCTGCTCCGCCTCCTTGCCGGCGTTGAACAAGGCCGTCAGACCGGGCGAGGGCGGCGTTCCGGGACGCTGCAAACTGTCCGCAGCCTGCGAGATGATGCGCTCCATCGCCGGCAGTGCCTTGACCAGCGATTCGTTCTCCGCGTTCTCTTCGCGCTTGGCGGTGCGGAATTGCTGGTTCACCAGCCGAAACAGGGAATTGAGGTTGGTCGCCTGGACGAACTGCTGGATGAACGGCCGGTAATCACGCAGGGTTTGCAGCAACTCCTTCAAATCCTTTTCCGGAAAAAACAGCAACGCTTTCTTTCCCAGCATCGTGACGTCGTTGTTGTAGATGACGTCGGTGAACAGATTCGTTTCCTGGCCCAGCCGATCGCCAAGCCGCTCCACGAACTGGCGGTTCTTCTCCATGTCCTCGCTTTCGACCACCGCCACCAGTTCGTCCTGCGCAAGAAACTCCTTTTTGTAGTGAAGATAATTCTTGTGGTACTGTTTTTCGGCGCCCACCAGATCGTCGCGGCTCGTGTCAAACTCCAGCTTCGCCACCGTGTAAACGATCGAAACGACGAACAGGATGAGCTGCGGATAGAAAAACAGCCGCGGATAATGATAAACGGCGTTCGACAGCCAGCGTAGCACGCGGACGGCAATCGAATCAGTCGTCGAATTCATGGCGGATTCAGGCGGTGAATGGTCTCATCAGCGAGGGGCGTTCAAAAACTCCGCGTTTGAATGCACTTCCTTCACGTCGTCATGTTCCTCCAGCGCGTCAATCAACCGGTTGACCGCAGCGCCATCGGCTTCGTTCACCGGGACGGTCGAGATTGGCGACCAGGTCACTTCCGCCGCGGCGCATTTGACGCCTTTCGATTCGATCTGCCCGTGGACCGCCTCGAAGCTCGCGGTACCCGTGATGATTTCGTACCCCTCTGGTTCAGTTTTGAAATCCTCGGCACCCGCGTCCAGCGCCAGTTCCATCAACCGGTCTTCGTCAGCCGCCTCGCGCGATACGATGATTTCTCCCTTGCGATGAAACAGGCGTGTGACCGATCCAGCGGTGGCGATGCTGCCGCCGTTCTTCGTCAGCAAGCTCCGGATCTCCGCAGCCGTCCGGTTTCGGTTGTCGGTGCTCAACTCCACCAGCAAGGCGACGCCGTGCGGGCCGTAGATTTCATAGGCGAGGTCTTCGAAATTTGCCGTATCACCGCCGCCGGCGCCCTTCTTGATGGCGCGGTCAATGTTGTCCGAAGGCATGTTCGCCGTGCGGCACTTCAGCAGCGCCATGCGCAGGCGTGGATTCATGTCGGGATCGCCGCCGCCCAGCTTGGCCGCCACGGTGATTTCGCGCGACAGCTTCGCGAAGATACGCGCCCGCTTCGCGTCAATCGCGCCCTTGAAATGTTTGACCTTCGCCCACTTGCTGTGGCCCGCCATACCTCAAAAAAACTCGCTCAAGTCGCGCCCGCGGTTTCAACAAACACTGCCGTGCCGTAGCACAACACTTCCGTAATGCCTGCGGCGATTTCCGTGGCGTCGTAGCGCACGCCGACGACCGCGTTCGCGCCGAGTTCGCCTGCGTGAGCGAGCATTTGACGGAACGCGTCATCACGCGCCCGTTCGCACAGCGTGGTGTAGAGCGAGATGTTGCCGCCGAACAAACTCTGGATGCTCGCGCCGATGTTGCCGACGATGGACCGCGAACGAACGACAATGCCGCGCACGACCCCGAATGACTTGGAGATGCGATAGCCGGGCAGATCGAACGCGGTCGTCGTCAACGGATGCGTCTGGCTCATAAATGGTGAACGGATTGAACACGAAAGAACCGACAAGAAGAAGTTCTATTTTCTCAGCGGTCGCTAATAGCAAAGGCTCTTCCTTTGAAAAGGCTTTTTCGCTGAACGTCGTACGTTTACGAACGTCACGCGATGGCGGCGCGTTGACTGTTCTGTCGCGCTGAGTTGATTAACTTAAACCCGCAAAAAATCGAATCGGTTTCTTGTTCCGACAATCTTTCAAGGCCGAATTGTCCAACGCAGAGGTCATTCATCGAGTAAAGCGCAGTTTGAGAAGATCGCAAAACTTTGCTGCACACGTCGCATACGTTTACACGTGCGGGAATCCGGTAAACCGCGGGAAGCCATCTGCTCAAATACCATTGGCCTTTAAGCTGGGTTACCCAAAAGCTATTTACAGTTGGAAGGTTGGGAATACCCGCGGAAATGACAAGTTGGTCCAGGTTTTGGAAGAACGTAAAAAACCCCCGCTGTTCAAGGTATTTAACCAATGCGTCGTACATGACTCTACTTAACCTGCACGGCGTCGGCGTCAATTGCACGCTGCTCCGATCACGCGAACAAATCCAGGATCGGCTTCCCTTCGCCGTCGCGGGTCACGTAGAACGGGCGCTTCTCGATTTCATACGAGAGTTTCGGCGGAATGCCCATGGCATGAAACAACGAGGCGTGCAGGTCTTCGATGACGACCCGTTTTTCAATGGTCTTGAAGGGCCGTTCGTCCGCCGTCAGACCGTGCAGGTAACCCTTCTTTATCCCGCCGCCGAAGAGCAGGACGCAGCCCGCGTCGGTGAAATGCCGGTGCATGCCATAGTTTTTTTCGTCGTCAATCACGTCGGGGACCGGGACCTGGTCTTTCACCTTCTTGTCCGGCTTGCCTTCGATGAGCGCGTCGCGGCTGAACTCGCTGGCGAGAACGATCAGCGTCCGGTCCAGCAAGCCGCGCTCTTCGAGATCGAGAACGAGCTGCGATACGGGCGAGTCAATGGACTTTTTCATGTTCACCATTTTCTCGTGGCCGTGCTCGTGCGTGTCCCAGTTGAGGAACGGAATGTATTCGGTGGTGACCTCGATGTAACGCGCGCCGACTTCGGCAAGCCGGCGGGCCAGCAGACAGCCCAGGCCAAAACGTCCGATGGTGGCCGCCTCGTAGCTTCCCGAGCGGTCAATCGCGGCGTCGAATCGTTTGCCCGGATCGTATTCCTGCCAGTATTTGCGGATGTGTTCCGCCGGCTCCTGGGTCAGATCAAACGCCTTCGCGGCCGGTGAGCTGAGCAGCCGGTGCGCGTTGTCGACCGAGCGGAGCAACGATTCCTTCTGGTAATCGCTGCCATAATCCCCCACCGGGCTTTGCGCGAGGAGCTTTCTGTAAAACTTGTCGCGGCTTTCAAACCTCGACGGGCTCATACCTGCCGGCGGGCGCACGGCATCGGCGGCCTGTTCGGGATACGGAATGTTGAAAGGACCGTGTTCGCTGCCCAGAAAACCGGCGGTTGTGAACGCCTTGAGTTCCTCGCCTTCACCGAGGTCGAAGCGCTGGCCGATGTTGATGAACGCCGGCACAGCGGGGTTCTTCGGACCCAACGTGCGGGCGATGATCGCGCCAAGATGCGGCGCGGCGACCGTCTGCGGCGGCGCGTAGCCGGTATGCCATTGATACTGGTGCCGCGAATGGAGAATGAAACCGAGGTCGCCCGCCGTGTAGCTGCGTATCAACGTGCCGCGGTCCATGACGCGAGCAATCTTTTCCAGACCGGCGGTAAACTTGATGTGGTCCACTGCCGTGTCGATCGTCGGGAATGTGCTGAACAATCCGGACGGCTTCATGCCGCGCTCGAACGGGGTGTAGCGCTTGGGATCGAAGGTCTCCGTCTGCGCCATGCCGCCGGCCAGCCAGAGCACAATCAGGGTATCCGCGCTCGGCTTGATCTTTTCTTCAGCTTCGGCCGCGAGCAGCGCACGCGGATAACCCGCGGCCAGCGCCGACAACGTCGCGGCGCTCGTCGTCTTCAAAAAATCTCGGCGGTTCCAGTTGGTTGTCATAGTCATCACCTCAATAGATCAGTTGAAACTCGGGCAACATCGTCATCGCCCAAAGCAAATCCTCCACGCCTTCCTTCTTCACGGGTGTCCCGACCATTTCTTCCGCAAGGCGCAATTCATCCTCCTTTGGTTTCCGTGACAGAGCGCGTTCGTAGATTGCGTTCACCAGCTCGCGGTTGGACTTCGGCCATTCCTGCACGACGTGTTGCGCCCCCCGCTCGAGCAGCCCGGCAAGCGCCGATCCATTTGTCATCTCCAGCGCCTCAAGCGTTGTCGCCGTCGAAGAACGGGTCGTCACGACCTGCTCGCGATTCGGCCGGCCCAGCGCGGTCATCAACGGATCGTTGTCCACCAGCGCGGCGCGCACTTGTCCGCGCAGGGCAGCGGCGGACATGACCGCTGCAAACCGGCTGCCCAAATGCCACGGCGCCATGTCCACGTTTCCCAACTCCGCGGCCGTCTTCCAGTCGCGTGCCGCGAACCCGGGTTTTTCCCAACCTTCAGCATGATCCGCGGACCACAGCCAGGTCTTGTCGGTGCTGAAATCCATGATTACCTCGCCCGCTTTGCCGGCGGTCGTCTGCTCGCCACGTATCCGCGCGTAAAGAATCAACCCTGCCGGATTGGACTGGTCGGCGGATTTGTTGTCGGGACCGCCGGGATCATTCACCGCCTGCACCGCAAATAGATTTGAGCCCCTGACCAGGTGTGAACGCAGGTCCACCAGCTTGAGTTTGTTATGGTCGTTGCCGGAGGCGGCTTCCCTGCCATTGATGAAAAGTTTGAAACTGTTGTCGCAGGTCACCACGGCCACGGCTTCTGTCGGCATTACCGGCAGGTTGATCTCCTTTCGCCAATAAAGCGTCGATGCTTCGGTTTTCTCCGCTGCCCGGGCGTCTTTCCAGATCCACTTCGGTTGAACGGACACCCGCCCCAACTGCGGATCGCCGTCGGCGAAATCAACCTGTGCCGCGGGCGCATCGAACCACACGCCGGTCACGGCTGCCAGCGCGTCGAGGAATTGTTCGCCCGAAAGCCGGCGCACCACCGGACCGCGAAAAACGAATTCTTTAGACGACAGTTCGGGGATCGGAACAGCCGGAAGTTGATAGGCCTGCGAAGTCAGGATCAGCTCAATCGTGTGCCTGAGGTTGTAGCCGTTCTCCGAGAGGTCGGAGGCGAGCCAGTCCAGCAGGTCCTGATTCCACGCCGGATTGTCCATTTCGTCGGTTGGCTCGATGAGGCCGCGCCCCATGAATTTCGCCCAGAGCCGGTTCACCATCGTGCGCGTCAGCCGGCCGTCCTTCTTCGACGTGATGATATCCGCGAGTTGTTTCAACCGCTCCGCCTTGGGCGCTTTCGGGTCGATGTCCCCCAGCTCCCGGTAAATGAATTTCGTTTTGGCGAACTGTCCGGTCGGCTTGTCGCAATGAACCATTTCCAGTGGCTTGTCGGAGAAGACGCCGGCCAGGCCATAGGAATCGGACAGCATCCAGTCGTTGATGAAGCTGTCATGGCAGGAGGCGCACTTGAGGTTCACCCCCATAAAGACCTGCGAGATGTTTTGCGCGGCCTGCATCTGCGGTGTCTGGCTGGCGTTCACAACGCCGCGCCAGACGATGCCTTTTACGAAGCCTTCCGATTCAGGGACGGGACTGATCAGTTCGCGCACGAATTCGTCGAACGGCATGTTCGTCGCCAGCGCGGAATAGAGCCAGCGGGTGATCTGGGTGCGTCCGCCGTCAATGTAACCGGTGCCACGATAATCGTTGCGCAACGCGTCGTTCCAGAACGTCAACCAATGCTCGGCATAGCGGCGATTGTCGGCCAGCAGGCGCCTGACCAATCGACCGCGTTTGTCCGGTTGTTTGTCCGCCAGAAACGCGTCCAGTTCCGACGGCGCCGGCAGGAGGCCGATGGCATCGAGATAAACGCGCCTCGCAAAAACACGGTCGCTCACCGGGTCCGATGGCTTGATCCCGTGCGCCGCAAAGTAGGGATGCAGGATGCGGTCTATGGGATTCGTGACACCGCGACGCGCGGCAGGCAATTCCGGTTTGCGCGGAACGAGATTCACAGGCGGCGGCTTCGCGAAACTGATTTTGGCGTCCCACGGCGCCCCTTGATCAATCCACGCGCGAAGCAGACCGATTTGCCCGGAGGTCAGTCGCTTGCCCTTTTGCGGCATGACGCTGTCCGGATCAAGGCCCGCCACGAGTTCGATCAAGTGGCTCTCGGCGCTCTTCCCCGGCACGATGGCCGGAC
>DATNDF010000118.1 GCA_035607015.1 Candidatus Angelobacter sp.
TCCCGGAACACGACGACGCGGGCCGTTATCTCAACGCACTTCATTACGGTGACGCGGTTTTGGGCGAGCTCATCGAAGGGCTTAAAGCCCGCGGATTGTTCAACGAGTCCCTATTCATCATTTTTGGCGACCATGGTGAAGCGTTCGGCCAGCATTCCGGCAACTTCGGCCATACACTGTTCATTTATGAGGAGAATGTGCGTGTGCCCTATCTCATCGTTGTGCCGGGACTTGTCCGCAAACAAATCCGGGTCAGCCGGACGGCCAGTCTCATAGACACCGCGCCGACAATTCTGGATCTGCTCGGACTGCAGATACCCAGGGACTACCAAGGATCATCACTGCTGCAACGATCCCGGCAAATGGCCCTGTTTCTTACCGATTACTCACTGGGCTTTCTCGGACTTCGCGATGGCCGGTGGAAGTTCATTTGCGAACTGGAAAGCGGCCGGGCGAAACTTTTCAATCTTTCGATCGATCCGGACGAAACGAAGAACCTGGCCGTCGCGGAACCGGGACCCGTCGAAGCCTATCGGACGCTCCTGCAACGCTGGGCTGCAGCCCAACGCGGTTTGATCCTCCATCCGAAAAGCGAGACTTGCGTTACCAGGATTGCAATACCCGAGCGCTGAGAATTCAATTCACGGGATGATTCGCCCGAGCTGGGCCTCGTGCACATCCAGGGGACCTTCAGTCCAGATTGCGTAATCAGCGAGCAGCAGTTTCTGCTCGACCGGGAGTTGAGCCGCGTTTCTTTGATCAATTTGCGCGTCGCTCCAGCCACGCTCAAGCAAGCGCCGGCGCTGCGTCGAACTTGAGCAAGCCACGCAAATCGTTGCGTCGAAGCAGCTCTGCGCGTTCGTTTCAAACAACAGGGGAATCACCGCCACGGCCACCGCCGTTCCTTCATCACGCCAGGATTTCAATTGCGCCTGCCAGATTTCGCGTATGCGAGGGTGAAGAAGAGCCTCAAGATCGCGTCGCGCCACTGGGTCTGAAAAAACACGCCGCGCCAGTTCATCGCGGCGCAGGCGCCCATCTTCGCCTACAATTTCCATTCCAAATCGTCGCTGAACCTCGGCGAGCACCGGCCGGCCGGGCTCAACGATCTCGCGTGCGATGACATCAGAATCAACAACCGGAAGACCCCGCCTGCGCAGCAGCTCGGCCGCGGTTGACTTTCCCATGCCGATCCCGCCGGTTAACCCGAAGGTTTTCACGAACACAAGAAACGACCGGACGAACCGGCGCAGTCAAGCACTCGTTTACGGCGCAAGGGCCCGATAAAAGCGAACCGGATAGTTTACCGCGTTGGCGTCGGTCCATTGGATCGTGCCCGTGTCGGACGAATTCGTGACAACAGAGTTCCAGTCCAGCAGGTTTGTGGAGGTCTGGACGACATACGGGCGGCCTGACAACCCCTGGACCTGGAGCATCTCCGCGCCACTTGGCAGGGGAAGAAGTGTCAAACGCGCGGCGATGGCGGCATCGGGCAACGGCAGATAGACATTGTCAATGAAGGCCGCATCAAGCCCGGCGCTGAAATTGGCGTCTTTGGAATAGCGCCATTCCAGAGTATTGAGTCCGGCTACGACCCGGAACTGGAAGGATGCCCAACCGACCTCACCAGACCATCGCCCCAATCGGACGCCATTCAAATAAAACTCCAGAAAATCCCATCCCGCCTCGGAACTGACGCGGTAATCAAACGAACAGGTTCCGGAAAGAAGATTCGTGATCAACATCAACGAACTCTGCTGACTGTCGCCGACGGGGCCGGACTGCGCGGCGAAACGCCCGCCTGAAGCGACGTCCGACTGCACGCGCCATTGACTGTTGCCTGCCGACGTCCACGCCAGAGATGTCAAGGCGCCCGATTCGAAACCGTCCGTATAGCTCTTCAAACGGAACGTCGCGCCAAGAGTATAGTTTTGATTCATTACCAGCGTCACGGGATTGACCGTGGAATTCACGGCTCCGGACCAGCCCACGAAGTCGAAATCTCTCGAAGGCGCCGCGGTAAGATAAAGCGTGGAATCCGCCAGATAAAGTCCCGCCGGTGGATTGACACTTCCGCCCAGCAACGGCGGCGAAATGTTCAGGCTGAAGAAACGCTCCGTTGTTGTGAACGCATATTGCAACTGTATGTTCCCGTAAGTGCCACCATAACCATCAACGGAAATGTAGTAAACCTCGTTGGATGCGACGGTGATCGTCAGTTGACTGAAATCGCTATTGGTGAAGACGTCATCGTTACTCGCCACCACACCGAGATTGGTTACGCTGTCGCCCGTGTAAACGTCCAAGAGGGTGTCGAAATCGGAATTCGTCGTGGTAAGGAAAAGGGTGCCGTTCACGGGCGCGCGGAACCTGTACCAGATCGAGTGGCCGCCCTCGTTGCCAGCGTGCAACGGTTCGCCCGGCTCGAGTGTCGCGCGTTCGTTGACCGCGCTGAGGGTGCCGGCCAAACCGGTCAACTCGATCGCATCGGAAAAGTTGTCGTTCGTCGGATTGATGAACCGCACCACAATGGTGTCAGCGGGACCGATATTACCGGCGATGTCCTGGGCGAAGGCGCGGACAACGTTGGTGCCGGGCGGCAGTGTCAGTTGTCCCAGCCAGGTGGTCGTGCCTGAAGCCGCCACCGGTGGATCCGCATTGACCTGAAGGAACACCTGACTGACTCCAGTGTCGTCGGGCAACGCGTCCTTGGCGGTGCCGGCAAAGGCGACCACGTTGGTGGTAAAGAGCGATTCACTGGCTGGGCTGATGATGGTCGTGACCGGACCATTTGTGTCCGGCAATCTTCCCGGCGCGACCCGCAGACGGATGTCCCCCACCCCGTTCGTGTCATACCCCGCGATTGCGATGCGGTAGGTAGCGCCCGCCCGGGCGTTGAAATTCACGTGCGCCTTCAGATTGTTTACGATGTCGTTTGTGGAAGCGGCGATCAGTTGCAGGTTCGTGACAGTGACGCCGGTATAAACCGCCAAAACCGGATCAAACGAACTCCCGGCCAGATCGATGAGCACGTTCGTGTTGAATGCAGGTGACCACGTCCACCAAACGGAAGCTGCCACCGTAGCAACCTGGGCGTGCATCGGCTCGCCCGGCTCCATCGAAGCGTAGTTATTCGTCGCGGTAATGATGGCGCCTTCACCGGGGATTTTGAAGGCGTTTGTAAAATTGTCGTTCGGAGGCCGCGGCACGACCAGGTAATTGACCTTGTTCGTGGCCATCACGATGTCCGGCGGAGGCGGAGGATCCGGCAGCGGGTCCGGCGGTGGCACCTCGGCGGTCACAATCACTCTGAGCGTGACATTCGACGCCACGCCCACTGGCACCTTGGGCATGATCAGGTCTGCGCTGAATGTTCCATCACTCGCCGTCTGATCCGGTGGCTGACCACCATCGAGGAAGGAAATGTTCTGCGAACCGAAAGTGCCAGTCACGGTGACGTTGGTAAAAGAGTCGAAATTGCCAACGGTGACAAAAACCGAATTGGTCGTTTCGGTGACCATGATGGTGCCGTCCGGGGGCGCGACGCCAACCTGTGGCGAGGGCGGCGGAGTTTGGCACAACACCGACGGCGTGAAAATACAACACAGGGAACCGACCAACATCGCGGGTAGTTTAGAAATCATTTACTGTCTCCTTCCACGAATTAGCAAATCTGCTTGAGTTGGGCTTCCAACGGCCACGTCATTTCGAAATCGGACGAATTCTTTCGCAACGCGGCTCGTTTTGTGTTCCACGGGTTGATTCTTTCCAGCAGAGACAATGCCACCCACCGTCCTCAACAACACGCCCCTCTCTCCAGCGGCAGTGCGTGAATTTCACGCAAAATGCGTGGTGTTCACGCGTGGCATTGAGAGTGACAACATAACGGTGGGCTTTTGGAAAGAAAATGAGCGTTTGGACGCACACCTCCCGGAGTCGCACGATCCTTCTCAGGATTCAACAGTTGACGACCCGGGAATCCCGGATGAGAAACGGAAAGTTGACCCGTCAAGGTCGGCGTTACGGCGAAACCGCACGATAGAACCGGAACGGATAACTTCCTGCCTGCGGGTCTGTGAATTGAAACACCGCGCCGTTCGCGAGGTTGGTGGTGGCAAGCGTCTGCCAGGCGGTCAGATCCGTCGATGCCTGGATGCGAACGGACTGTGCGCCCGGACCCTGGAATTCAACCTGAAATCCGCCAGCAGTTGGACTTAAAAGCCGCAGAGACGGCGCGACCAGAGGAAGTTCGAGATCGTCGATAAATGCGGCGTCCAAGCCGGCACTGCCACTCGGATCCTTCGTATAGCGCCACTCAAACGTATTGGTGGCTGCGGGAACAGAAAACTGATAAGTGGCCCAGCCGACTTCACCCGACCAGCTTTGCACCAGATTGCCGTTTACGAAGAATGCGAGGCGGTCAAAATTGGTCTCGGAACTCACCTTGTAGTCAAATGAGGCGACACCCGCGGCGGTCGAATACACGAGCGACAAACTGCTCGACTGATTGTTGGTGATCACGCCGGAACGCGCGGCGAATTGGCCGAACGAAACCACATTGCTTTCCACGAGCCAGGGCGTGTTTCCTCCAGTGACCCACGGTAATGATGAGAACGCACCCGATTCGAAGCCGTCGGTGAACTCATGGACGCGGAAACGCGCGGTCAGGGTCACGTCCCCGTTCACGACAACCGGCAGGGGGTTCAGGGCCGAAGTCACATCGCCTTCCCAACCCACGAACTCGTAGTTTTGGTTCGGAACGGCCGTGAACACCACGGTAGAACCGGCAGCGTAGTCACCGGATGCCGGACTGACGGTGCCGCTCTGAATCGTATTGATGGTCACGTGGAAAATATTCGACGCGGCGAAATCATAACTCAGGAACACGACGCCGGGAGCCCCGTCGAATCCGTCCACTGCAATTCGATAAGTCTGGCCGGCGCGAACCGATTGTGTGAGTTTGCTGAATGTAACGCCTTCATAGGCGTCGTCGTTACTCGCCACCGGTGTCAGACTATTAACGCGAGAACCAACGTACAAACCCAGCAAGGTATCGAAAGCCGAGTTGGTCGTGCTCAAGGTGAGCACACCATCGGAGGGCGCGGTGAAACTCCACCAAACCGATCTGCCTCCGACATTCCCGGCGTGCAACGGCTCGCCCACCTCTTTTGTCGCGCTTAACGTGTTCACGCTGCTGACTCCGGACGTATTTGTCAATTGAATGGCGTTGTTGAACAGGTCGTTGATTGGATCACGCGGGGTATAAGTCAGGTGCAGAAAGACCGGAGAAGAAACATTCCCGGCAACGTCGTTCGCGCTGACGCGAATCGTGTTAAGCCCTTTGGTCAGGGCAACGAACTGCGTCCAATTCGTGCTTTCCACAATGCTGTTGGCTCCCATATTGGTAACGACGATTTCCGATCCTTCGCCCGGATAATCGCTGGAAGTCGTGCTGATCAATATCCTGTTTATACCCGAAGGATTCGGCTGGGGATCCGTGGCGGTACCGGCCACCAGAACGAGATTCGTCGTAACCACGAACCCGTTTGGCGGCGAATCAACCGTCACCACTGGAGCTGCCGTATCGGCCGAGCCTCCGGGCACGATCCGGAGATGGAGCGTACCCGTACCATTCGGGCTCACGCTCGCAACAGCGATGCGGTAGGACACGCCCGCGGTTGCCTGGAAAGTCACAAACGCCTGGCGTCTGGTTCCGATGTCGTTCGCCGAAGCCACATTGGTGAGCGAACCAATCTGGCTCCCCGCGTAAACGCCGATCACCGTGTCAAACAAACTCGTGCCGGTATCAACCAGTACGTTGGTGGTGACGCCACTCGACCAGGTCCACCACAACGACGCGGAGGAAGTCGCGACACCGGCGTGACGAGGCTCACCTGCCTCGGTTGTCGCAAATTTATTGTTGCTGATGTATGAAGCCCCTGCCGGTGGCACTTTGATGGCGTCCGCAAAATTATCATTCGGCGGCAGTGGTATGATGTCGTAATGGACCGTGTTCGTACTGGTCAGCTTGCCGGGCGCCGAAATGACCAGACTGATCGTGACGGAGCTGACATTCGTGGGAACGTTGTACGTGGCGGAATAAACAGAATTGCTGCCGGTGATATCCGGATTCACACCATCGTTTCTGAAATCCCAGACCGCGCCGTCCGTGGAGGTCGCCGCAATAATCGCATTCGTCACCGCGAACCCGTCCGTTACCCGAACGAAAATCGACTGCTGATCCGATGCGAACAAGGCCGACCCGGACGGCGGCGTGACCGAAACTTCGAGAACACCGTCCGGTGGGGAAATGATCACATCATCTGGCAGATCAAATGCCTCGACCACGCCAACCGTCGTGTTTGCGCCGGGCGCGCGAGCACTGAATCCCATGCCTCGTTTCGCGAAGGCCAGCCAGAGTTCGTTGCGGTTGTCACCGCCCGTGTCAACTTCGTCGGCTTTGATGATCGCGTCGCGGGCCTCAATGAACGTCGGGTTCGCAGGCGCAAGCTTCATTCCGTCGGTCACCAGTTGAAGGATTGTCCGGTTGCCGTCTCCATAGCCCAGTTTGTCGATGAGATTCGCCCGCGCTTCCCACAGCGTAACGCACCAGACTTCCCCTTGATTGTGGACTTCATCGGCCTGTCCGCCACCAAAGATCGGACTGACGGGAACACCGGGATGCGAGTCGGCCTGGCTCGGATCGATGTCCTTGAACGTAAGCGGATTCACCGCCATGTCCGTGGAATAAGGGTAGCGGCGGATGCCATAATAATAATTGTCCCTCAAGCCGCCCAACAAATAGGTCACGTAAGCTCCTTCCGGATAATTCGCATGAGGGTCTGCGTTTGCCGGCGCGATGAGCGAAAGGCCGTAAAAATCTGACCACCCCTCGCCCATGCCCGCGGGCTGAAGCTCCGAGATTCCAACCCCTCCACCGACCAGACGGTTGCTCAGTCCATGGGTGTGCTCATGAAGAATAACTGAAGCGTCAAGGTCGCCGTCGCGGTTGGGGCTTTGATCAATGAACACGTACATCTGCATCCGCCCGGATTGACCGTCGGGAGGCGTCGAAAAATTCGCGTTGTCCACGCCGCTGCCGTCCTGAGCATCCGCCTGCACCGCATCCTTGTCCACCCCTCCCCGCCCGAAATTATCGTCCTGAAAGTTTCCGGCGGCTTCCGTGAAACCAAGATCGTACAGAGTGTCGTGCCACAGGTTGCACCAGTAAAAAAGATTCACCACGGCAGCCTTGCTATAGGTGAGCGGCGACTGGGTAAGATCGAGTTGAAAGTCGAAAACGCGATTGGTTGACGAAGGACGGGGCAAATCGGGAATGTCGTCCGCGTTCAAGTCGGTGTGCGCGTCAACATTGTTGCCCTTCGTCTCCGTGTCGCCGTCATTGATCCAGCCGTTCGGAGAAGCGTTCGTGGACAGCGCGGTAAGAGTGATCAAATTCCGACTCACGAAAGCCGCCTGGGCGCTGCCGGGAACAGCCAGACCGGGCAACATGGGGGCGGGAGTCCCCTGATCAAAAACGTTGTAGGAGGCATCCGTCAGATAATTCGTGAGAGAGCGACGGACGAGCATTTCACCGGTCTCCGCATCCACCAGCACGGAATACATTTCTCCGCTCGGCCTGCTCATCAAAATCACCTGCCAGCACAAACGCATTGAAGCGCTGTTCATGGGCAGCCAGACCAGATGCACGGAAGTAGGACCGTTCAGCAGCGGCGCGTTGAATCGCTCGTGCTTTTCCGCTCCCCCTTCACGACCGAGTGAAGTTACCGAATCGAGCGGGATATCAGCGCCGACATTTGACGCCGCCCTGACCAACGCCTCCGCAGCAGAAATTGCCGGAGCGGAGGCGAGAGCGGTGCGATTGGGCGTGCCGGCGTCTGCCGCAGCGGTGACATCCGGCACGAACCGGCTTGATATACTTACAAGCTCGCCTTTCCTGGTGATGTGACCGACGAGCAGGCCTTCGAAAACCGGAATGCCATCCAAGGTCTGCTCCCAAACCACCGTATGAAGGCCGTTGTGCGCGGTGACATAATCGCGCTTGACTCTCGCGGTTGCCAACACGCCTGCATTATGGCCGAAAAGAGCGGCGTGTTCGTTTAGAAAGTTTTTTATGGGAGCATTGGGATCGGTTGCGACGACCGCGCGTCCCGCGGGGATGGAGAGCGCCTTGCCCTGCCCTCCTGGCCCGCTCAAAAACCCCTCCGAAGCGGCAACCAGCCGGGGCGTGCCGAGAACTTTGTCCCGCGATAAACGCAGACCGGGAACACTGGCTTTCAGCGCCGACTCGGCCGCCTGTTGTGTCGGAGTCGTTGCGACTGTGCCGGGGTCCGTATTGCGTTTGTCGTAATTGGCGAGAGAGGCGCGCTGTGGCGGCAACTGGGCTCGAACCATGGGAATTCCGCAGGCCACCAAGCCCAGATTTGCGATGATCAAAAAACGGATCTTCATGCGTTTTGCTAGAAAACTTCAACTGCCGGCTGACTCGGAGAGCGCCGCAGGCACAGGTCGCCAATACACAATCCAGCACTCCATCCGATGAATTTGGTCACATGGGCCTTCGCGATCACTGACCGAAGCGCAAGCGGTAAAATCGCTGCGATTCGCCAACCGGCAACGTCGTGTCCAGCACGTTGACGGTGCCGTTGGTGACGGTCATGTTTGTGTAATTCATCAAGGGTTGCCAGTTGGGCGCGGATAGACTGGTGGTGTATTCCACGCTATAGCTTGTCGCCGGCACGGAACTCCAGGACACTGAGACGGCCCGCGAAGATCCAATATTGACCAGCGCAACGCTTGTCAATGCGCCACCGGGCGGCGGAACACTGTTCCACGCAGCTGCATCCAGCGGATAGAAATCATAAGCGTTTGCCACGCCGTCCCCGTCCGTGTCGATCGTTGTGCTGTTCCGCAACGCGCGATTCATTTTGACGGTTTGACCGTTCAACAGCAGCACATCCACGGAGGAATTTGGACCGGCGAAATCCTTCACCCAGCGCAAGCGGCCTGCCGGCTGGCCCCCGTCTGCAAACAATCCATCGAGCGATTCAGCGGGGACGTTCGCCTCGGCAAAATAAATGACCAGATCAGAGTTGATTCCCAGGAACGACTGCGGGTCGGTTTTTGCCGCGCCCTTGAGTTCAAGAAAATCAACGTAAAGGGCATTGTCCCCCCCTCCGCCCGAGAAAAACAGGAAACCGGTGTCCGTGGAATT
>DATNDF010000119.1 GCA_035607015.1 Candidatus Angelobacter sp.
ACGGTCGAGCTGGAGCACACCCCGATCAACTTTGAAACTGCAGCCGACTGTTTCGCGCTCATCGCCGGGAACAACTGTGTGCCACTCGCCCGCGTGCCCTGGAACACCGGGGAAAACATCAAACGCGTCCTCGATACCGGCGCTTATGGCATCGTGGTGCCGATGGTCAACTCGCGCGCCGAAGCGGAGGCCGCCGTCCGCGCCGCGCGTTACCAGCCGCTGGGTGAACGCTCGATTGGTGGGCAGATGCACGCAGCGAATTTCGACACCGACCCGGCGACCTATTATGCCCGCGCCAACGACGAGATCCTGGTTGTGGCGATGATCGAGCACGTCAAGGCCATCGAGGCAGCTGACGAAATCTTCAGTGTTCCCGGACTCGACGTCGCGTTCATCGGCCCGAACGATCTGACCAACTCCATGGGCAAAAGGCCGGTGTTCGACAGCGACGACCAACAATTCACCGACGCCGTGGCGCATGTTCTGAAAACGGCGAAAAAATACGGCGTTGCGCCCGGCATCCACGTTCTCGACGCCGCGGCGGCGCAACGGCGGATCAAAGAAGGGTTTCAATTCATCGCGATCACCAGCGAGGCCGGCATGATGCTGGCCAAGGCCGGCGAGTTCGCCAAAACGCTTGGACTCGGGGCCGGCAAAACAGTCGCGAGATACTAGAGCGCCGGAGAGTCGCGGCCGACCTGGACAGCACGGAAGCCTGGCCGCCCTCAAATGAAAATTGTTGTCCTCGACGGCTACACTTTAAACCCTGGCGATTTGAGTTGGGACGAACTCAAGGCCCTGGGCGAATGCAAGATCCATGATCGCACACCGGCGGATGAAGTCGTCGATCGCGCGGTCGGTGCCGACATTGTCCTGACCAACAAAACACCGGTCACGCGCGAATCCATCCTGGCGCTGCCAAAGCTCCAATACATCGGGGTTCTGGCGACGGGCTACAACATTGTGGACGCCATCGCGGCACGCGAACGAGGCATTCCCGTGGCCAACGTGCCGACCTATGGCACGAACTCCGTGGCGCAACACACCTTTGCGTTGCTCCTCGAATTGACCCAACATGCCGGCCATCACGCCCGGACGGTGCACGACGCGCGCTGGACGAAAAGTCCCGACTTTTGCTACTGGGACCACCCGCTGGTCGAACTGGATGGCCTGACGATGGGCATCGTCGGGTACGGACGGATCGGGCGGGCCGTCGCCGATCTGGCGCTCGCCTTCGGGATGAAGGTGCTTGTCAACAGTCGAAGCACGCCCCGGGAAATCGCGGCGAATGTCCGTCCCGTGGAACTCGACGCCCTGCTTGGCGAAAGCGATGTCGTGAGCCTTCATTGCCCGCTCACGCCGGAAACCAGGCATCTGGTAAACGCGCAACGTCTCGGGTTGATGAAATCCGCAGCCTTTCTGCTCAACACCAGCCGGGGACCGCTGATTGACGAAGCCGCCCTGGCCGGCGCGCTGAACGCCGGCCGCATCGCCGGCGCGGGTCTGGATGTTCTTTCCGCCGAGCCTCCTCCTTCGAGCAATCCCCTGCTCGGCGCGAAGAACTGCCTTATCACTCCGCACATCGCGTGGGCTTCGCGCGCCGCGCGAGCGCGACTGATGCAGGTGGCGGTTGCAAATGTTCGAGCCTTCATCGCGGGCAAACCTCAAAACGTCGTGAAATGACCACGATGCCGCTGATCAATATAATCGTTGGCGCGGCCCTTTTGCTTTTCGGGCGCCGCCTGTTCTGGCTGTTTGTCGCGGGCGTGGGTTTCGTGGCCGGCATGACGCTGGCGACGGCATGGTTCGGGGGAAATATCAGCCCGGTAGTTATCCTGATCGCGACCGGAGTTGGAATAATTGGCGCGATCCTTTCAGTTTTTTTGCAAGGCGCGGTCGTCGCCATCGCGGGATTTCTCTCTGGCGGATATCTCGCTTACACGCTGGCCCTCGGCACAAATCACGCATCGTTCGCTTGGATTGCCTTTTTCATCGGCGGCGTGATCGGCGCCCTCCTCGTTGTTGGGCTGTTCGACTGGGCGCTGATCGGCCTGTCCGCTCTGACCGGTGCAACCGTCATCAGCGAGAACGTGGCTCTGGATCGAACCGCGTCAACGCTGCTCTTCCTCGCGCTTATTGTTTTCGGGGTTGTCGTTCAGACCCGACAATTGACGAAAACCCCGCCCGCACATAAGAACGGGCAATAATTCGAGTTTCGGAAGACGCGCCCGTCCAGAGAGCGATCAAACGCCGGCCTTTTCGACTGACCGGCGCGCGCGGTCTGTTCGTGTACGATGACTGCACCATCGTTGTTGCTTTCGAACCTCCGGACAAACCGGGGCAATTGTTGACAAAACCGGGGAAATAACATCGACAACGCTCCGGCGTTTCTGCTAATTACGCGACGCAATCCCTCGGGAAACCATGAAAGAACAACGCTGGCTGCGAATCATTCCCGTCGCGCTGATCATGTACACGATTTCGTACATTGATCGGACCAACGTCGCGCTCGCGCTCGATCCCAACATCTCCACGATGATGCGCGATCTGGCGATGACCGACAAACTCAAGGGCCTTGCGGGCGGCATTTTCTTCTTCGGCTACGTGCTGCTGCAAATACCCGGCGGTCATCTGGCCAGCCATTGGAGCGCCCGAAAGGTTATCAGCATTTTACTGGTATTGTGGGGCATCTGCGCCGTGGGCTGCGGACTGGTGTCGAGTTTCACCCAATTTGCCATCATGCGCTTTATGCTTGGTGTGGCCGAAAGCGGCGTCTTTCCCGCCACGCTCGTGCTGCTGGCCAACTGGTTTCCGCGGGTCGAACGCGCGCGGGCCAACGGTTATTGGAATTTGTGCCAGCCCATCGCCGTCGTCATGGCCGGGCCGCTTTCCGGATGGATCCTCGACAAATGGGTTCTGACTTCGTGGGCGCAGAGCACGGGTTTGCCAGGCTGGCGTGTCATGCTCATCATTGAAGGCGCGCTGCCGTTCATCTGGCTGCCGATCTGGCTCTATTTTATCCGCGACCATCCCAGGGACGCGAAGTGGATTTCACCCGAGGAACGGGAGGAGATTGAGACCAGGCTCCGGCAGGAGGCCACGGACATTGAACCGGTCAACCCGCTCCCGCTTTGGAGGGCGTTTCTGCAACCCGCGGTCTTCGTCATGCTGCCGATCTATTTCCTCCAAAACTGCGCGGCTTACGGTTGCAACCTGTTCATCACTTCGAGTCTGCACCGCGCCGATGTCAAATTCAGCGGCTTGCAGGAAGGCATTCTGTTCGCAGTGCCTTATTGCGTCGCCGTCGTGGCGATGATACTGAACGCCCGTCATTCGGACAAAACACACGAGCGCCGAGGTCATGTGGCGCTCGTTTACAGCATCAGCGGCGTGGCCCTGATCGTAAGCGCGTTGTTAAAAGAGCATTCGTTTTGGGGTTCGTTTTTTTTCCTCTGTTTCGCAATCCAGGGACCGTTCGCCGGGTTGGCGCCATTCTGGGCGATTCCCTCCGAAACCATGCCGCGCCGCGTTATGGGCGCGGTGATGGGCCTGGTGAACGCAATCGGGAATCTTGGTGGATTCCTTGGTCAATACATTGTCGGCTGGCTCAAGCAGGAAACCGGCGGCATCGCCATACCGTTTGCCGTGCTCGGAATGGGTCTTTTGGTCGCGGCGGCGCTTTGCTTTCTCCTGCCCAGATCGAAAACTCACCAGATGTCGCCGCAACAGTAAAAGTCCGCGGGGAACCCTCGAGGGTTCCCCGCGCCAAAAATACCGCGGCGAACGAAGCGCTTATTTCTGAGCGCGTTCGCCCTGCTTCTCCGCCTCGCTCATTTCTGACTTCGTCGCCTCTTCGGCCTGCGCAATGCGGTTGACAACATTCACGCCGTCGATCTCGTCATAACTCAGGACGAGTTTCTGTCCCAGTCGCAGATCGCTCAACTTGCCGTCGGATTTGCCATTGACGACGATCTTGCAGTGGTCCGCGAGGCTGAACTTCCGGTCGCCGACGAAATGCTTGGCCTTGACCGTACGCGCCGAGGCATCGATGGCGTCAAGTGTCCCCACGTACGTCGCGCTGGTTTGCTCGATTGCCCGTGCCGTCGGCGATCCTCCCGGCAGTTCATAAACGACCGTCACCAGGTGACCGACCTTCACGTCCTCGAGCGAACCGCTCCGGTCATCGCGCAGGACCACTCTGCAATCGGCGGCAATTTCGAACGTCCTGTGCAACCCGCTGCGACTTAGCTTCAGGGTATGCGCGTTGCGATCGATCGTCTGGACCGTGCCCGAGTAGCTCAGTTCTTGCTGTGTGAACCGGTTCGCCACCAGCACGCCGCTCGCATCCTTGTATTGCACGTCCACCTTCTGGCCGGCTCGAAGGTCGTCCAGTGTCGCGTCTTTTTTATCGCCGATCGAGAACTCGCAATTGTCGGCGATGTTAAACGTACGGGTGAACAGCATCCCCTTCAGTTTGACCGTTTTTTCCTTCGCATCGACTCTGGCGATGATGCCTGAATACGATTTCTCCTTCTGTTTCATGACGGCCTGTTCATCCGCGCGCGCGCTCCACGCGGAAACGGCAAACAAGACCGCCATTCCAATGGCCATGCTTTTTATATTGGTTTTCATAGCAATAGATTAGATGCCACGCGGGAAGCCTCCGTTCAATCAGGGATTCACCTACCTCCGGGCACCGGAACATCCACGGGCGCAACCTTCGGACCGCGGTTCCATCGCCCCAAAATCCAACTGAAGACAAACTGGATACATTGTCTTGCGTTGGATCACCGCTGGACGCGCGCGCCGCCCCCTTTCATCAGTTTCTCGACCTCGTCCTTGCCCGCCATTGATGTGTCGCCCGGCGTGGTCATCGCCAGCGCGCCATGGGCCGCGCCGTAATCAACCCCTTTCTGGGGATCACCCGTCGTCATCAGGCCGTAAATGAAGCCGGACGCGAAACTGTCACCACCGCCGACACGGTCGAGAATTTCGAGGTCGGGATATTTGCGCGACTCGTAGAACTTGCCGTCCATCCACGCAATGGCCGCCCAGTCGTTGATCGTGGCGGTTTTTGCGGCCCGCAACGTGGTGGCGGTGGCCTTGAAGTTCGGATACGTCTTCACTGCCGTCTCGATCATTTTCTTGAACGCAGTGACATCAATGTGCAGGAGGTTTTCATCCGCGCCTTCGACCTTGAAGCCAAGGCAGGCCGTAAAGTCCTCCTCGTTCCCGATCATCACGTCCACGTATTTGGCGATCTCCTTGTTGACCTCCTGCGCGCGTTTCTGTCCACCGATGGATTTCCAAAGCGAGGGACGATAGTTGAGGTCGTAGGAAACAATCGTCCCGTGTTGCTTGGCCTTCTTGACGGCTTCGATGACAAGTTGGGGCGTAGTGTCGCTCAGTGCAGCGAAAATGCCGCCGGTGTGCAGCCAGCGCACGCCGAGTTTGCCGAAGATGTTGTCCCAATCGAAATCGCCAGGCTTGAGCTGGCTGGCGGCGGTGTGGCCACGGTCGGGAATGCCCACGGCGCCACGCACTCCGAAGCCACGCTCCGTGAAATTCAGACCGTTACGCGTCTCGCGTCCGATTCCGTCAAACTTCGCCCACCTGATGAACTCGGTGTCCACCCCGCCCTGCAAAATAAAATCCTCGATGAGCCGGCCAACGTCGTTGTCGGCAAACGCGGTGGCAACGGCGGTCTTGAAACCGAAGCAACGGCGCAGTCCGCGCGCGACGTTGTATTCGCCGCCGCCTTCCCAGACCTTGAATTCGCGGGCGCAACGGACGCGGCCCTCGCCCGGATCGAGCCGGAGCATGATTTCTCCGAGCGCGAGCAGGTCGTATTTGCAGGAGCCGGCGGGTTTGATGGTCAAAGCGGCCATGATAGATTTGGATTGAGATTCGATGTTTTTCTTGAACGGGCGGCCAGATTGGGAAAACGACCCCGGAAACTCAACACATTTTTGGCGTCAGCAGGTTGGATTACGTGTGTTTCCCGCGCACCTACGAACGTGATGGTAACAGCAACACGGACCTTCTCGGTAAAACAATATCGCCTTCCAGCTTAAAGGAACAAGGATTGCGGGCGCACGACTCGAACGACGGCTTTCATTCGACCTAAAGCCGGTCAAAGGCGAAGAGATCATCACATCCATGGACAACTACGGCCCACTCGACGGATTCATCGGCACATCGATCTTTGGATCGGGCCGGTAGAGTGATGGGTGCATCAAACTGAGGAGTTTTATTGCTCCGCTGGTGGCATCCACTTCCGCAAACACAGAGATGTCCGCGATCATCTGTCGAGCGTTTCGTTCTTCTCGTTCCTTCTCCGTCTCCGGCTTTTGCCAATAAAAAACGTAGCGACAGAACCCATTCGTCTCCCCAAGCTCTGGTGCGTAGCGGAATGTAGGATCGACGTCGAGATAAAGCGGCTTTTCCGGGAGAGCAAACTTATCCAGCACCAACCTGCGAACCTTCTCCACGGCTTGTTCGCGTGTCACCCGGATAGGGCCACTGAATTCCTGTACTCTGGGCCGTTCCCCTTCCTCCTCCTTTGAAGTGTAGGCATCCATCGCGTGCATCTTCATGACTCGCCCTGCCCAGTAGTCCACCTGGTAACCGCAATTCAACCGCAGTGACGCCCATACTCGTCCGCGCAGCATCTGGACTTTCGACTCGCCCATGACAATATCCGTTTCTTGAACCGTGGTATTCAGCGGAGGACCAAACTTGTGGCCAAAATCCTCGATTTCCGGAAGGATGTGTCGGATCAGGGCCATCGCGTATTCCCGACTCACGTCTTTGACTTCCAGTTCCGTGCTGACCATCTTGGATGGCGGCTTGGACGGAGGTGGTGGATTCGTCTGGCCAAAAGTGATGGGCCAAGGCATACGTTGGAAGTCATCCGCTATCAGCCTAAAGCATTCAATTCTCAATTGTTCTGCGTTAACCTCTGCCATTACCACTTTCATCCATTGCGGTAATCTTCCTTTCGGGTCGGACCATTCAAAGATGTATCGTGGAATCACCTTGTCATCGAACCTGATCGGGCCTTTGACGGTCGGAGATTTGTCGAGCATTGCGAGATTGGTGTGGCCTAGTGCTCGTAGAGTATCCTTAAACTTCGCGAGGCATTGCGCCTCCGTGTATCGAACTTCGCCGACAAGGCGATCCAGCTCGCGGGGATCCTGAAGTGTAGTATAGGCATTGGTGGTCTCGAAGCTATCAATGATGCCCCAACCGTATCGGAACCAGTAACCCCCCTCATAACGAAGCGCCGCCCTCAACCGGACATCCGACCCTGCATATTCCGGGAACACACGAAAGTACCTTACCTTCGACGGTTCCAGTGGTGTCTCCAAAGGAAGATCCAAGGGTTTCACCGCGCCCGAAACGTGCAAGAGCATCGCCGTCAACACAGCATTCGTGGCTATGTCCATAATCAAGTTACAATCAATCTATGGCCGTTCAGGGACCGCCTTGCAAGACGCGGCGATACTCCCGCCGCAACGTTTCGATTTCATCAATCAGCTCATCTTGCAATCGTGCCAGTCGTTTCGCCACGAACGGCGCGCGCAGCAGAACGAGCGTCGTGCGCAACGCGTCGGTGAACTGACGCAACTCGCGCGTGTAGTAATGCGCAATCAATCCAGCCATCGGCAGCGAGAGCGCGTACCACAAACTGGATGGCCAGCCGAGCCAGCGATGGACCAGTCCGATGTAAAGGCAATAGAAAAGACCGAAGGACACGATACCGACCAGCATCGAGGCGTGCGGCGTTTGTGCTTTGCGCGCGACGGGTTGCGTCAGGCGGGTGACGGCCAGTTTCACCAGTGCGCCGGGCAGCAAACGATGCAGCCATCCGTACAGCGCGACGGGCGCCCCGAGAACAGCCAGTGACAACCACCTCAAATTGTGCGCGACCAGTTTTCCCTTTGCCGCGTACTGTCCGATCCCATCGTCCGAAAGATTCAATCGGACGCGCCACCGTTCGTATTCGGCGAGCTTCCGAACGAACGCGTCCAAGCGTCCAGGAATCGTCGTGCCGGCCCACGAAACCGCGTCGGCGATCGCCTGTGTCAAAACCAGCTCTTCGGCCGCAGCCGCAAGCGGTTCTTTCACGATGAGATTGCCGAGCCTGAGCCGCTCCAGATACAGACGTTTCACAGCAGCGACGACGCGGGCCTGTTCGAGTCCGGGTGTGTGAACGATGAGCGACTGCAATCGATGTTCGATTGCAGCGTTTAATCCGGCGATGCATTCCTTGCGGCGCGATTCGTAACCATTGAG
>DATNDF010000120.1 GCA_035607015.1 Candidatus Angelobacter sp.
GGCGTCACCCTTTCCCGGGGCCACGGAAAAGCTCCTGTGGCGACGGGACGAATCGGGCGGCAACTGGTATTATTCCGACCGGACCAAAACTGAAGGCTGGCTTTGTCCGGCCCTCTTCAGGTATTTTACCGCTGCTCCCAGAGAGATTTATGCGCGGGCAGAGCCAAAATAAATCGCACTTTCTCCGGAGGCCCGACTGCTTCCTCGGTGCGGGCGTGAACCGGCGGCAGATGCTGAAAAAGTTCGCCAGCGGCTTCGGCATGTTGGGTCTCGCCGGTTTGCTGGCCGAGGATTTTCTTGGCCGCGCCCTGGCCGGCGCGACGGCGAGCCCGCTCGCAGTCCATCCACCCCCGTTCCCCGCGAAGGCCAAACGGGTGATTTTCCTGTTCATGTCGGGCGGACCGTCGCACGTGGACACGTTCGATCCCAAACCGCGACTGGCACGGGACAATGGCAAGCCGGTGCCATTCGAGAAGCCGAAACTCGAGCGCACGAAGACCGGAAACATCTTCGCATCACCGTACTCGTTTCAGAAACATGGCACGTCGGGGACCGAGATCAGCGAACTGTTTCCAAATCTCGTCACCTGCGTGGATGACATGTGCGTCATCCGCTCGATGGTGGCCGACAACATCAATCATAACGGCGCGTGTCTGCAGATGAACACCGGGGAGCAGGCGTTCTCGCGTCCCAGCCTTGGCTCGTGGCTGCTCTATGGACTCGGCAGCGAGAACCAGGACCTTCCCGGTTTCATCGTCATCAGCCCGTCACAACCGGCTCAGGGCGCGCCGCTCTGGAGTTCGAGCTTTCTGCCCGCCGCCTATCAGGGAACGCTGGTTTCCGATTTGAAGAATCCGATTCCGAACCTGGCGAACCCCCGTTTTTCCACCGGCCAGCAACGCGGCCAGCTCGATCTGCTCAAACAGCTCAATGTTCTGCACGAGCAGCAACGCGAGGAAGACAGCCGTCTGAGTGCGCGGATCGAATCCTTTGAACTGGCGTTCCGGATGCAGACGGAGGCCCCGGAGGCGTTCGATGTGGAACGCGAATCGCCCGAGACGCGAAAACTCTACGGCATCGGCGAGGACGTGACCGACATTTTCGGCAAGCAATGCCTCATGGCGCGCCGGCTGACCGAGCGCGGCGTTCGCATGGTGCAGGTTTATCACACGCAAACGGCGAAACGGAACAGCTGTCAGCTTTGGGACCAGCACAGCGAACTTCGCAAGGAACTGCCGAACAACTGCGCCGCGGTGGACAAGCCCATCGCCGGCCTGTTGAAGGACCTGAAAGCCCGCGGTCTGCTCGACGAGACACTGGTGATCTGGGGCGGCGAATTCGGCCGCACCCCGACGGCCGAGGGAACGAACGGTCGTGAGCATCATCCGTTCGGGTTCACCATGTGGCTTGCGGGCGGCGGTGTGAAAGGCGGCATCGTGCATGGCGCGACCGATGAGTTCGGCTGGCACGCCGTTCAGAACAAGGTCCACGTCCATGACCTGCACGCCACGATCCTTCACCTGATGGGCATCAACCACGAGAAATTGACCTACCGTTACAGCGGTCGCGATTATCGGCTCACCGATGTTTTTGGAAACGTGGTGAAAGAAATCCTCGTATGAAACCGTCGCGAAAGGATTGCGCGAGGCGGGCGGTGATGTCTCGCTCGCGATTGGGCGGGTTCCGTTGCTCGCCGGGGTGCGCGCCGGCCGCAATTCACGCGTCCTGTGGCCGCCGTGAATCAGAACAACATGACATCCTACCATCTTAAGACGTTGACTTGGAATCGAAGCTTGTCCGGCTTGCTTGCGATCATCTACGTCATTGGCGCATTCGTGTCAGGCGGCGGTGAGAGTGGTTTCAAGGTTTTGGCATTTGTGATTCTGCCACTGGCTTGCATTTGGTTTGGAGAAGCGATGGGTGGATTCACTGGGCCGTCGGGAAGCATTTGGATTACGGCACCGTCGTCCGGTTTGTTTGTCTGCATCGCCGGTTGGGTTTTATTGATAGTTCCGATTTTCTTTATCCTTTTTTGAGCATTTGCCCATGTTGAGGGCTGTATCAAAATCACTGCGCCAAGGCCGGATGGCGCGTTTAGTTCCGCTTCACGGTTCACGCCTTCTGGTCTCGCGTGACTCAGCTTTCTACGTTGGACGGTATGGCTAGCGACGCACAAGTTGATGGCGCTGTCCTCCGGTATCTCGCGACTACGAATGGTCGTTGGAGAAAGGTCGCGATGGTTTTTGTGAGAGTGACGGAAGCTTTGGGTGCCGAGTTTCCGGAAGGGGAAGCCGGACATGAGTTGTTTGACCGACGCATTGAGGCTTTGGTGAGCGATGGACGATTGGTTGCCCGAGGGGACATCGCGCTGTGGAGACACAGCGAAGTTAGACTGGCATGATTTCACGGTCTGGCAAGAGGCTACGCGAACCGCCGGCCCGAATACACCATCCAACCGTGTGTTGGAAAATCGAACAACCGATGAGATGCTCCTGGGAGGTCTCACGACACGAGGATTACTTCCTTTGTCGTTGCCCATTGTTGCGTTCCACGGTCACCGACTGAAAGCCAGCCGCTTTCAATCCTCGCTGAACTTCCGGCGCTTTCATGAAGGTCTTCCACACTTTTCCCGTTCGATAGTTCTCGATCATGATCAGGATCGGGCCTTGGTCAATGCCGAGCACTTCGGGGTCCCACCAGTTGGCTGTCGGATTGAACGCGTCGCAGAAGCCGTATCGCGTCCAGATGTTCGGCCGATGGGCGTCGTAGAAATGTCGCAGCGTCGGTAAACAGATTTCCGGCGCGAACGGCATTGATGCACCAACGGCGGTAGGCGCGATGGTGCCGTCGTCGTTCTCCGGCGGAGGCGCGCCACGAGCGGAGTAGGCCTGGAATTTTCCAAAGCCGGGACCGTCACAGGCCGTCAGACCCCAAACCATTTCCCCGTAGCCTTTGAACCCGCCCGGATTGGCGATGCAATAAGCGCGCTGGGCGAGCGTGGCGCGGCGCGAGTTTTCGAAGTAATCAATGCCTTTGCCGCGCAGGTAGTCGTCGGCGGTGCCGCGGAAATCAAT
>DATNDF010000121.1 GCA_035607015.1 Candidatus Angelobacter sp.
TGCCCGGACGCGCAGCCGGAGCGCCTGATTCGGATCGCCGCGTTCCGGTTCGACCGTCAGTTCGACGCGGTTCGGCACGTCGGCCACCAGCCATCGCGCGAGCTGGCGCCACGCCTTGTCCATGTCGCGGTGCGAGGCTTCGTCGCGCAATCCCCAGCGCCACACGTCACCGATCATCATGGCCCCGACGCGCCCGTTGCCGAATCGTTGCACGGCCAACGCAGGAAAGTTGCGTCCGTTCTCGTCGCTTACCGTGGCGATCACGCTGGCGCCGGGCTTGATGTCCCGCACACGATTCAAGACCTGAAACGGCGGCATGGCCCCGAGCCGCGATTGCTCATCCGTCTCGTTGCTCCGCAGCCGCGCCCATGGCTGCAGCCAGCCCTCGCGTGTGAGGGTCATGTGAAGGTTTGTGGACGGCCTCGTTTCCGCGACGTGATCGAGATAAACCGGCAGCATGTCGCCGATCGGCGTGCGCTCATACCTGCCCTGATGAAAGGACTCCGCGCCGCCCAGCATGAGAAAACCGCCGCCGCGTTCCGAAACGAACCTTTGAAGCAGCGCCATCTGGTCGCGCGTGAAGAACTCGGCCTCCAGGTCATCCACGATGATCGCGTGATAGTCGTAGAGGTCTTCGGGCGTTCGCGGAAAGCCGCCACGCAGTATCGGCTCGTCGCGCGCCTTGCTCGCGTCGTCCGGATAGATGCGCACGAGCACCGGCTGGTCGTAGCGCTCGATTTCCTCCTTCGACTGATTACTGAACCCACGAAAGAGCGGATTGCTTGATTCGCCAGATCGGCCACGAAAATCAAATTTCGGCTCCCGTTTGGCGATGCGAATCAAGGCGGCGAGTTGAATCTGCCCGTCCTCTTCAACCGCGCGATGGAGAAATTTGTACTCCCAGTTCGGACGTCCCGAAACATACAGAATCCGGTATGGCCCCTGACCGCGGTCCACGACCAGCACGCGGCTGTTGTTGGCCAGCGTCGCTTCGGTGGAGGTTTCCGGCTTCTCGAACTGCTGCAGTTCCTCCTTCGCTGCGACGCGCAGGCGATAAAATGTCACTCCGCCCTTCTCCGGCCGTAGTTGCATCCGGAACGGGACCGTTTCGCCATCGCGCGGCGCGCGCTGCGCCTGTTCCGCGACTTTTTTCCCGTTTCGATCAAGCACCTGCGCAACGATGGAACTGCCCGAATAGCCGTCCGCCAGCACATCCGCCTGGACGGTCACCGGCGCATCTTCGAAAACCGTCTGGCTCACAGTGACTTTTTGCAGCGAGATGTCTTTGATGGCGTCATCCCTGCCGATGACCACGGGATAAACCGGCGGCAGTCCCGCCAGATCAGTTTTCCCTTCCGTAATATCCGTCGCGTTGCCGTCGGTCAACAGAAGCACGCCGGCCAGTGGCTGTCCCCGGTATCGATCGGCGATGGTCCGCAACGCTGAGCCGATGGCCGACGCCCGTCCGTCGAACCTCAACTCGGAGAAATCCCTCGTGTTTTGCAGCCGCGAATCGAAAAGATAACGGCGCACTTGAAAATTCTCATCGAGTTTCGCGCGCCAATCTGCCTTGTCCGCTGTCAGCATTGCCCGGAGCAATTCACCGCGGCTGCGCATTGCGCCACGGTCTTTGATTTGCATTCCCTGGCTGTTGTCGGCGACGATGACGAACATGTTCGCGCCGGGACGCGCGCGTTGCCCGCTCCAAAGCGGGTCCAGCAGACAGGCCGCCAGCACCAGCAGCCCGATCAACTTCAAAGCCGAGCATATGCCGCGAATCGCGCCACGCGCCGGAGCGCGGCGATATGCCCAGGCCAGCGCGAACAGGGCAATCCCCAAAAAGATTGCGACCGGCCATGCCCAGTCGCGTCCGGGTATCACTAACGTCGCGACACACATCACTCGCTCTTCCCCAATTGCTCGTAGTAGCGGCGAACCAGTTCCGAGAACTTCGCCGGGACGGGGTCGCGATCAATGGGGACAACCGCCTCGTTCGACTCGCGCCGCGCCAGTTCTTCGCTGATCCGTGAGCGGACATCGGCCAGTGGTGTGGCGATTTGCAGCCTGACCACGGCCCAGTCAGGCTTTTGGCCGCGGCGTTTGTAGTCGAGCCGCGCGGCCCGGGCCCGCTCCCGGATGCGGGCCACTTCGGTGCGCAACTCGGGCGCGTCAATCATCTCCTCGACATCACGCAGGCGGTCAGACCAATCGACAAACTGATTTCCCGTCAAAGGTCCGTCCACGTACAGCCCCCCCGCCCCGCCGCCTTCCGCGCCACCGGACTGGTCGAAAAAATTCCGCCGGTTGGCTCCGCTCCGTGATCCGGACGGATTTCTCCCGTCGATTGAGGTTCCTCCGGCAGAAGAGGCCTGCCCGTCCTGAGGTGAACCGGGTTGTGCGGCCTGCTGCCCGCCAGAACTCCCTGACTCGTCGCCGGGTGAATTCGACGTGCCTTTCTGCTGCTGCGCCGAGGAACCCTGCCGGGAATCGGACTCGCCGTTTCGCGATTGCAAATTCGGCGCCTTTCCGTCTCGTCCCGACTGCTCGCCTGGCGCCGGCCCCTGGTCAGTCGATCTTCGGTTGTCGCGGTTCGCCAGGGAGGGCTGTCGCCCGGCGTTTGACGGAGCTTCTGTGCCATCGCGCGCACCAGCCGCCTCATTCGTCGTTCCTGGCGTTGGAGACGGTTCACGAACGACCAGGCCGTAACGTCGACGCATCAATTCTCCGCCGGAAGCGGCGAGGTCGATGTTTGTCGAAACGGCATTGGTGCCGGCTCGCGCGATTTCGTTCTCCAACTGGCTGCTCAGCGTCTCCAGTTCGCGCCTGGCCAGGCGAAGTGCATCGATATCGTTGCCCAGCACGCTTTCCGCAGCCTTCTCGACGCCCCGCTTCAATTCGTCAATGCTTTGGCGTGCGCGCCGCTCGAATTGTCCGGCCTGGGGGACGAATCCGCGCTGCACCAGCTCGGCGGACATGTCGAGTGACTTGTCCAGTTCGTCCTGATTGCTCTGGCGCAACGTGTCGTAAAGCTGTCTGGACAGTAATGGCTCCGCGGTTTCCGATTGCTCGGAAACACCGCGCATCTCATTGAGCAGGTTCGTCAGACCGGCCTTCTGCTGCGCCATTTGCTTCGCCAGCTCGGCGCGCTCGTCCGAGTCGCTCAAAGTCTTGTGTTTCGAGTCCGCGAGCGAGTCGAGTTGATTGGCCAAGGCCTCCTGTTTTTGCGCAAGCTCTCGCGCGTCGTTGCGCATCTGGCGCATTTCGTCAGTGAACCGGCTCGAACTTTTCTTGCGAAAATCGTCGCTCAACTGCTGCAATTCCCGTTGTGCACGAGTGCCGGACGTCAACGCCTGGGGCACGGACTCTTTGTCCAGCGCTTCTGACGCGCGCTGAACGTCGGACCGTGTCTTGTCGAGCTGCTGGCGTGAATCCGCCATCCGCGACTGGTTTTCCGGCCGGTCCATGCGCTGCCCCAGTTCATCCAGATCAGCCAGCATCTCCTGCTCCTCTTCGCGCAGACGCTTCAACCGACGCCGGATCTCTTCGCGTTCCTCGTCAGTCTTGGCCTCCTGCAACGCGGTTTGCAGCTCCTTGATGCGCCCATTGAGGTCCTGCTGGCGCTGGGCGAGTTCCTTCAAGCGGTTCAACACCTGGAGTTGTTCGCGTTGCTGCGCGTTTTGCTGCGGGGAAGCCTGGCTCTGGGTTTCGTACCGGTTTTCCGCCTGCTTCAGATCCAGCATGTCCAGCTGCCGTTGCATGTTGCCACCGCCCTGGCCACCACTTTGATTTCGGCTCCGCGAGACACGGTACTCGTGGGCCGCCAGTTTCAGCAGGGCCTGATACGCAGTCTGTTCTGCCGCCAGCGCGGGTTCCAGTCCGGCCGCCGACCCATCGCCCGCCGCATGGCGCAGTTGTTCCGCCGCCCGCGCCATCTCTTTCTCGACTGCCTCCATCAACGCCTTCCCGCGCGGATCATCAATTCCCTCCAGCAACGCGCGCACCTGCTCGAGCGCCTGTTCTTGCGCGTCGCGCACCACAACCACGTCGGACGAATAGTCGCCAACTGTCTTTGGACCGGGCGGGACAGAACGCGCAACTCCGCCGGCCGGCTGGCGCCCCGGCGGTCTGGCCCGTTCCTGCGCGAACGAAGCTGCGGCGCAGAAGAGCGCGGCCACCAATAATACAGTTGATTTGTGGTTCATCGGACGGACGCGGTCCGGGCCGGCTTTTCGCGCTGGAGTTTCCATGTCGCGCTGATGATTTGTTTTTGCAATTCGGCAAGTTTTTGGGATTCGCTCCGGCCACCCTGTTGCTGCCCACCTCCTCCACCGCCGCCGGACTGGTCTTCGCGGAATACTTCGTCGAATGGCCGCACCTCCGCAAAGTACATGTCGCTTGAAGTCCGCCGTGGCTTGCCGTCCGGACCGATATCCTCGGCCCAAACGTAGTAGCTCAGCAACCAGTCCGGTCGCGCAGAAAGGTCTTCCAGCGGGAGCAGATAATTGAACTGGCGCTTCTCGTTGGGACCCGCGTTTCTTCCCAGTTCGACGAACTTCGTCGCCTGCCCGGCCAGCGTGTAGGCGATGCCGTATGCCTTGAGGCCGAAATCATCCGAGGCTTCGGCCTGAAACGCAATTTCCTCCAGCGCTGAAACGCGCCGGTCACCACGCGGAAAGGCCACCTTCAACTCGGGCACCCGGTTCTTCAATGCCTCGAGAGAAAACTGCGGCGGGACCTTGTTCGCGCGACCGGCATCATCCACCAGTTGCAGTTCATACTGCCGGCTATGATCCAGCGCGAACCTGACACGATATACGCCGGCGCGGTTTGTATCGGCAAGAAGCGGCACCACGGATTTATCCTTCGACACGAGCCGGGCCGTAACAACAGGTTTGTTCAGGTAAAACGTATAATCAAGGACGGAACCTTCCACCGCGCCGACACGCCGCGTATCGGCAATCGTTTTTTGCGGAAGCCCGGTGTAGTCTGGAAAAGTGAGCTTCGCGTCCGCGCGTTCCAGCCTGGGATATTCGAAGACGGAAACCTTGAATTCGCGTGTCGCTCTGCCCGCATATTCAACACGGTACGCCAGATCGCCATTCACTTCGGGCACTCCCCCGCCGAAGACCGGGTCGTCCAGATTCTTTGACAACGGCACACGCCGCGCGTTCTCATTGACCGGCTTGAGAACCAGTGTGGCTTCGCCGGGCAGTTTTCCTTCGAACCGCGCCAGCACCACAAGACCGCTGCCGCGCTCAATGCTCGCGTCGCCGGGAGTCACCGTGACGCGGTCGACCGGGGCTCCGAAAAACGGGCGGGTGTGCGGCGTCACGATCCTCAATCCGACCAGTGTCACGACAAAGGCAATCAGCGCCAGCAGATGCGCGCACTGCGTGAAGAACAACCTTTCAAAGACCCGATGTCCCCATGGCCGCCGGCGATTGTGTTCCAGCGCCTCGTGGACAACCCGCCGTTGAAGATAATTCAGTTCACCGGTGGTCGGATCGGGTTGCTGCTCGACCGCCGTCAGCAGCAACGCGTGCAGTTTCGGGTCCTCCCGTTCGATCTGCCGGGCAATCTCCCGATAGTCCGGTTCGCTCCGCCGCCAGCGCCGCCAGACAGCCAGAGCGATGCCAGCCGCCAGCACGACAAACAACGGAAACACCCATCCGCTCCACCAACCCGTCTGCCGGTAAAGCCACATCAACCCGCCGGCCGCGACCGCCAGCGCTGCCCAGCATCGCGCCAGCCCCCGCCACAGATGCCAGCGCCAATGATCGCGAGCGACCGGTTTCAGGTGTTTTTCGAGGAGGCGGTCAATCATATCGCGGCCTCATTCGTCGCGCGGCGCGTCAGCCAGCCGGCGAGGCACGTCTCCATAAGCAATACCACCAACGACGCCACAATCAACCATCGCCACAGTTTTTGTTGGTTCTCCAGCTCGGCGTTGTGCAGACGCCGTTTCTGGTCGGCCTGCTTCGCCACCTCCACTTCTTGCATTTTCATCGGGACACCGAGACGCATGAACTCTTCAACCGGTAACGGCGCGGTCCGGCTTTCCGAGGCGTCGAGGTTGACCGCAAACCGCGCAAGAGGCTGCTGCGAAGTCACCGTGTAAATGCCGGGCAGCTCCGTCTGAACGAACCTGGCTTCGCCAATGGCAAGCCTGACCTCCGAACCGTCCGGTTTGCGAACGATCAACGGCTGCGCGGATTTCAACGGCGCGAGGTCCACTTCATCGCCGACATGGTATTGCGCAAGTTTCGACCGGACGCCGCCGGACAGTTCGAGCATGGAATAGAGGAGCGGAACAAATTTCGACGATAGCGCAAGCTGGCTGTCGGAAGGCTGCCACCCGGACGCGAGCACGAACAGACGCCCCTTGTCCGCGAGGATTTCCACGAGGGCGGCGTCTCCGTTGTCGAACCGCGCCACGGTGCGCGCGCGCGAAAGTTGCCCCGTGTCCAGACGGCGGTGTTTCCAAAAATGGATTTTGGTGAAGTCGCTGAACCGCGGGTCCGCAAACGGCGCGAACAACGGGTCCTCGAAATCAATCTGACCGAACATCGCGTAACCCGACGCCTGCGCTTCGCTGCACGAGATGCTCGCTCCCGCCAGCTCGCTGAGGGCTTCACCCTCTCGCGCGTCCCGCATGACGACCAGGACGGTGACCCCGTCATGAAGCATCTTTTTCACGATCTCAAGTTGCGCACGAGGAAGTGAACCGGTGACGATCACGAAAGTTACACCCGCCGCATCGCTCGCCGCCAGCGGTAATTTGGCGGAAAGCGCGACAACGCCGACCACCTGCCGGCGCGTCTGCTGAAAGGCGCGCTTCACGTAGTAAAGCATCTGGGCGGGGTCATTCTCCGCGTCGTCGCCCAGAAACAATACGTTCACGCGCTCGGGCTTCGGTTGGACCAGATAGAGCGCGTTGTCGAAATCGTCATCGTCGCCGGTGAGGGTAAGCCGGTCCGCCGCCGCGTTCGTCGACAAAGCCGGCTCCGGAACGATACGACTTTGTCCGGGCGGAACATAAACGTCCAGCGGTGCGGCGCCGGTCACGCCCTCCCACCGAATCTGAAATTGCTCGCGCCGGGAACCGGAAGCGTTCAAGACGCGAACCCGTACGCCGGGATCGGCAGCCTGCGCACTGTCCTCGGCATCCACGACCCATTGCAAGCCGGCGTTCGTAGGGAGCGCGGCCTTGACCGGTTCAATGCTCACCTCGATTCCGCGCGGCCAATCGTAGCCCTGTAAACCGTCCAGCCGGCTGCCCTCCTGCAAGTCCGTGATGAGGACAATCCGCCGAACGCTGGCGGTCCGGCCCTGCGGGTCGGTGTCGGCGAAAAACTCGGCGGCAGTGAGCAGCGCGCTGCCCAGGTGTGTCGAGGCCCAACCCGGTTTGAGTCCAGCGAGTTGTTTCCCTGTCAGCGCGGCGCGCTCGCCCGCATTCATCGCCGTCCACTGGTCAAAGCCGGCCAGCAAACGCGCTCGTTGATCGAATGTGAAGACGGCGACCTGATCGGCCGGCGACGTATTTCGCAGGATTTCCTCCGCTTTGGCGAGCGCCAATGACCAAAGATTCTGCCGCCGCATGCTGGCGCTCGTGTCCACGAGCAGGACAATTTTCTGCCCCGCGGCGGCCTGCGGATCGTTGACCATCGGCTTTTGAAAAAATGGCCGGGCAAAACCCAGCGCCAGGAAGCAAAGGACCAGACATCGCAGGAAAAGCAGAAAAATGTTTTCCAACCGATTGCGCCGTGTCAGTCGCGGCAGCGTGGGCTGAAGAAACATCAGCGAGCTGAAGGTCATCTTCTCCTTGCTCGTCCGCCGGATGAGGTGGAAAACAACCGGCAGCGCGACCGCCAGCGCTCCGAGCAAAAAAGCTGGCGCCAGGAAGCTCATGCGACCCTTTGCGCAGGCATCCGCGCCGGCCGAGTCCACTTGGAGGTCGGTTCATGCATATCGCCGGAACTTGACTGTTCCTTTCCCCCTCTGCATCCGCTCGCGCAGAAAATCAAACAGCGCCAGTTCCAGAGGCCGGTCGGTGGCAAAATCTCGATAGCCAACCCCGAGCTTCCGGCACACGGAACGCACGGCCTCGATGTGGGCGTTCAGCTTGTTCAAATAATCCTTCCGCGCCGTCGCGGGGTCTATGAACAGGTCCCGGCCGGATTCGATGTCGTGGAACATGATTGGCGTGTCAAAGTTGAAGTTGAGTTCGGTCGGATCAAAAATGTTGAACAACAGGAGTTCGTGACCGCACGCCGCGAGCGAGCCGAGGTTCTTTTCCAAAGTTTCAACGGGCGCCAGCAGATCGGAAATCAACACCATCAGCGCGCGCTTTTTGACGACTTCGACGACGCGCCGCAGCGGCGCCGACAGGTCGGTGGCTTTTCCGCCCGCCGGCTGCTCCAGTCGCAGCATGAGATGCCGCAAATGACCCGTGCGATGCCGCGCGGGCAGGTACTCGCGGATTTGCTCATCGAACGTCATCAACCCGACAGCGTCCCCCTGCTGGTGAAGAAAGTAGGCGAGCGTGGCGGCCAGCGTGTTCGCATATTGCGCCTTGGTGTAACCCAGCGAGCCGTAGGTCATCGAACGGCTGTTGTCCACAAGCAACTGGCAGCGCAGGTTCGTTTCGTCCTCGAACTTTTTGATGAAGAACCGGTCCGTGCGCGCGTAGAGCCGCCAGTCGAGATAGCGCGGGTCGTCTCCCGGCGAATACTGGCGGTACTCGGTGAACTCGACAGAGAATCCGTGATAGGGACTGCGATGTAATCCGTGCCAGAAGCCTTCAACGACGACCCGCGCGCGCAACTCCAGATTCCTGATCGCCATCAGGGTTTGCGGATCGATGAGCGGACCTGCGACGCGAGGGGCGGTCGGGGTGACGAACCTTGATTGGGCCATCCGCGCGTTCATATGCGTCGCTCACTTCACTTCTTCGCGGCAACGGGCTTGTTGACGGAATCCAGCAATCGCCCGATTACATTTTCCACCGTCACACCCTCCGCCTCGTCGCGGTAATTGAGCAGGATGCGATGGCGCAAGGTCGCCTGCGCGAGCGCCTGAATATCCTCGACAATCACGTGCGCCCTGCCGCGGAGCAGCGCCCGGACTTTGGCGCCAAGCACGAGGTATTGCCCGGCGCGCAGGCCGGCGCCCCAACTGACCCATTCGTTCACGAAGTCCGGCGCGCCGGCCTGATGCGGTCGTGACGACGCCGCCAGCCGCACGGCGTAACGGACCAAATCCTCCGCGACCGGCACTTTTCGGACGATCTCATGGAAGCGGCGCACGTCGTCGCCCGTGAACAGGGGATTGATGGGTTCCGCATTGCGCGCGGTGGTCTGCGCCACGACCGCGACCTCCTCGTCCTCGGGCAGGTAGGAGATCACGACGTTGAACATGAAGCGGTCGAGCTGCGCCTCGGGCAACGGATAAGTGCCTTCCATTTCGATCGGGTTCTGGGTGGCAAGGACGAAAAACGGCTCCGGAAGGGCGTGGCGCACGCCGGCAGCGGTGACCTGATGTTCCTGCATCGCTTCCAGCAGCGCCGCCTGCGTCTTCGGTGGCGTGCGGTTGATTTCATCCGCCAGGATCATGTTGGCAAACACCGGGCCGGGGACGAAGATCATGCGACGCCCCTCGCCGGACTCTTGGAGGATTTCCGTGCCAGTAATGTCCGCCGGCATGAGGTCCGGTGTGAACTGAATGCGCTGAAATCTAAGGTGAAAAATCTGTGCAATGGATTTGACGAGCAGCGTCTTGGCCAGCCCCGGGGCGCCGGTGATGAGACAATGTCCGCCCGCAAAAAGCGCGATCAACAACTCCTCGATGACCTCTTTCTGGCCGACGATGACCTTGGCCAGTTCCGTCTGGATCTGCGCCCGGCCGGTTGTGATTTGTTCCACGACCTGCTTTTCAGCCGCAATCGATTCCGACATTTGTTCCATATTTCCTTTCAACAAATTTCCATCAGGGCGAATTCCGCCTGCAAATCTCCACCATCGGACGTTCCACGCAAGCTTAATGCGTCATCGTATAGAAAATGACGTTGATGGCGAGCGGATAGGCGATCTTCTCCGAGAAGTTTTCGAAATAATAATGATTGTCGCCTTCCCATTCCCAGCCATCGCCGTTGTCGGTGTTGTGCGTGACGAATACCATGATCCGGCCCCTGTCATCGAAAATGGCCTTGTGATGAACGGTGCGCACGTCGCCGTCGTGGTAGGGTTCCCAGGTCATGCCTCCGTTCGACTGGCTGGCGGTGCCCAGTTCGACGTTTGGAATCTGTGATTTGGATTTGATGTCGAAAACGCAATGATACAGAGGGTGGTCAAGCGGCATTTCCACGAAACTGCGGTCGGGGAACACCCGTTTGAGCACCTGCTCCATGTTCGACCACTCGCTATCCCCCCAGAAGTCGTCCAGCCAGAGAAATCCGCCGTTCAGCAGATATTTTCGCAACGCGGCGATCTCCTCGTCGTCGAGATAAAGGCTGCCCGGTTCCACCATGTAGATGAAAGGTTGGCCGGTCAGGTCCTCGTCGGTGAGTCTTAAAAAAAGCCCATCCGGACTAACCGCGAGCGAAGTCACCTGTCGCAGACGGTAGGAAAGGTTCAGATCGCTGTCCGGCGCGTCCGTGTCCCAGGAACCGCCATGACTGCCTGGCTCCCGGTCGCGTTTGATACGGACAAAAGTGAACACGTCGCTTGCGAAACCCGGCACGTTGGTCCAGGTGGGGGTTTCTCCGCCATGCTGGCCGACTTCGCGCGGTGTCCGGTATTCCTCGTAATATCCCCGCCGGAAGCCCCGCCCGCCGTTGCCGCGTCGAAACCCGCGCTGCGCAAGGGCAATTCCGAACGCCAGCGTGAAGACAACTGTTGCGAACGCCAGCTTCTTCATCGGATATTTCCCAGCGCGATCATTTATTTCTTTATGATGGGCCGAACCGCAATTCGGTTTCTGAAATGGTCACCACCCGCCGCGTCAGATGAAAAGGCCTCAGTGCGTCATCAGGTAAAAGATGATGTTGATGCCGACTGGATAGGCCCGTTTTTCGGAAAACTCGTGAAAAAAGCCGTCATCCTCGCCTTCTCGTTCCCAACCGTCGCCGTTGTCACAGTTGTGCGTCGCGATGACCATGATGCGGCCCTTGTCGTCGAAGATGGCGCGTACGTGCATCTCGCGGCACTGCTCGCCGTCATGGGTTTCCCAGGTCACGCCGTAAAACCCGCTATTCGGACTCAGGCTCCATATTCCTTGACGGATGTTAGGTGTCTGCAATTTGTTCTTCGCCACCTTCAGGTCGAACACGCAGTGAAAGATCGGATGCTCCATCGGCAACTCGACAAATTCGCGTCCGGGCAGGACGCGCTTGATTTCGCGATGAAACACCTCCCATTGTCGCTCGCCCCAAAAATCATCCGCCATGAGCACGCCACCATTGAGAAGGTATTTCCGGAGGATTGGAACCTCTTCGTCTCTTAACAGCAGGCTGCCCGGCTCGACCATATAAATCCACGGATAGTTGAAAAGATCGGGATCAGTCAGGTCCAGCACGCGTCCGTTCGGATCCACTTTTAGAGATGTCATTTGCTGGACTCGAAACGAGAGGTTCAAGTCGCTGTCCGGAAAATCGGTCCACCACGTCCCCGCCGAATAGGAGCTGGAGTGATCTTCGTCCCGCCGGATTCGCGCAAAAGTGAATACGTCCTTCTCGAAGCCGACTGCATTCGTCCAGTTCGCCGGAGGAGTGCTATGCCAGGGTACTTCCCGCGCGGTACGACAAGTTTCGTATTCTGGATAATATCTCTCGCCGCCGCCCCACCCGCCCCGCCAACGTTGCGCCAGGCATAATCCGGCTAGCAGCGGGAAAATCAGAAGGAACAGCAACGACTTCTTCATGGCTTGTTCTCCGCCGCAACCGCGGGCTCGCTCTTCTTTGCGCCCTGTGTTCCGGCTTCAATCTCCAGCAGTAAGTGGTGCGCTTCGCGGAATCGGGGCGCTTCTTCCAGCGCCTGCAACACGTGCCGTTTCGCCGCCGGATCACCGGTCTTGCGGAGCAGCCGCGCCAGGCGGAAGTGCACTTCGGCCGGATCGGGCGGATCGAGGAGAAGCAGTTTTTGGTACGCCTGAATGGCGGCACCGGTCCTGCCCAATTCCTCACTCGCACGCGCGAGATGGCGATACGGCTGTGGGAGCAACGGGTTGACGGCCAGAAAACGCTCGGCATTTTGCACGACCGACGGCCAGTCGCCGGCCGCTTCGCCCAGCACCATCAATCGCGAAAACGCGTCGGTGGCGTCAGCGTCGAGGGAGGCCAGTTTCGACAACACTTCGCGCTCTTCATTGGTCTCGTTCAATCCCCGATGCGCCGCGGCCATGAGGGCGTAGCCATTGTTGGCGTCGGCGCAATCCGGATATTCGTCGATCAACTTTTTCAACGGCACCTTGGCTTCCATCCATTTCTTCTCCGCCACAAGTCGCCGCGCAAAATCCGTCAGCACCCAGAAATTCGTGGGATATTTGTCAACCAGATCGGCGAGCGACTCGGCGCTGCTGTCCGGGTTGACCGGCTTGAACTTCTTGAAATCCAGACCGGGCGCGAGATGTTGGGCCCGGTCACGTGCAAAGGCGGCAAAGTCCTTTTCAAATTCGCCCATCGGCTCGGTGTGCGCGGCAATGGCCTGATTGATGTCCGCGTCTTCACCAAGGTCGTGGAGAATTTGCTTGAGGCTTTCAAAGCCAAATCGTTGGACGAGAAACTCCACGACCAGCGAAGATTCGTAATAGGCGAATTGCAGGTGCAGATCGCTCTTCGGCGAGAGAAAGGCCGCGCTCAATTTGCTGACCGGCGTCAGGTCGTCGCCCAGCACCATTTCACGGTAGCGCGGGCTCATCACCTGCCCCCAAGTCGGGTTCGCCTGTTTCTCCTCATAAACCGAAATGCCTTCGCTGAGCCAGCGCGGCATTTTGTTGTGGGTCAGGCCCAGCGTGATGACGTGACAGAATTCATGCCAGAGCACGGCCTGCCAGTTCGCCGGGTGCGACGTCTGCGACGCCGGGCTGTTGGCGGTGACGACGTGCCCAAAGCACACGCCCAGAAAACCCGGGTTGTCCGGCATCCCAAAGGTGCGAACCGCGAAGTCCTTTTGTTCGGGAAAAATCTCGACCGCCGTCGGCTGGTCCAGTTCCAGCCCGTACTTGTCCGAGAGGCGGTCTTTCGCGCGTTGGAGCAGGTCCCGGACGCGGTCGCCGTAAATCGCCGCCTCGTGGCCGCTCATCCGGACGACGAAGTCGCGGTTGGTCACGGTCTGGAACTTCGCAAAGGTTTCGCGCAGCGTCACCAGATTGTAAGCCGTGACATCGTAGCCGTCGCGTTGATGCACTTCATCCGCGAGCTCCCAGCCTTCCTCCTCCTGGCCCAGTCGAAGCAAATCCTGCGCTAACTGAATCTTCGCCGGCAGATAGCCGGCATCGTATTTCAGCGCCCTGCGTTGACAGGCGGAGCCTTCCGCAAAACGATATTTTTGCGACAGTTTTTTTCCGATCAGGTGATCCACGCGGGGATTGGTCGGCCAGAATTTCATCGCCTTCGCGCGCGCCTCACTTTCGCCGTTCGTGTCGTGGCGCAAATGTGCCAGCACGGCCCGGTAAGCCCAGGCGTCCGGCTGCCAGGGGTTCACCGCCAGTGCGCGATCGAGGGTTTCTCCGGCGGTGTCGTAATCCTCGGCGTCAATCGCGTGGTCGGCAAGCAGCAGCATGGCCGGAACGTGATGCTCGTTGCGACTCAGCGTGGCTTCGAGCGACTTGAGCATCAGCGGACGCGCGCTTGGCGCGTAGGCCATCGCCAGACCAAAGTGCATGTCCGGATCATCGGGAAACTTCTTGAGCGCTTCACCGAAGATTTTCGCCGCCAGTGCATAGTCCTCCTTGTCGAGCGCCAGATCACCACTGGCAAGATAAGCGTCGCGCAGATTGGGGTCGGCCTTCTTCGCCTGATCAAAAAAGTTTTCAAGAACGAGCTTCGGTTCCGCCCCAAGCAGCAGCGCCGCCTTCCCCAACGCGACGAGGTTCGCCGGATCGCGGTACATCCACCGGCTCGAACCGCCCCGGTCATTGATTTCGTCCAGCAGCCGTCGCGCCTCGTCTGGTTTTCCATTGGCGTTGAAAACATCGCAGCCGACCAGACGCAGGCGGATCTCGGAGCGGTAACGCGGGAGCGCATTCGTCAAGGCGGCCTCCGCCTCGGGATAACGCCCTGTGGCCAGCAACGACTCCATCAACAAAATCTGCCACTCCTCGTCCCGCTCCTTGGGTGCCGCCTCTTCGGCCACGCGGATGCACTCCGAATAGTTGCCCGTGATGAACCATTTCCGGCAGTCCTCCAGGTCAGCGCCGCGTGCCGAGGGCAAGCCGAGCAGAAGACAGCCTGCCGCGAACCCGAGGACGAATTTCATCCCCGTGAGAGGCGTTTCGCGGCAGTGCATGTTGACATCTACGCCAAGCTGTTGACTCTCGCAAGCCCGGTGAGGTTTCGAGGAAGAAAAATTCATCCGCGACCGTCAAATCGCGCGACAGGCAATTCTGCGGACGGGTGGATCAGGCCTTTCCCGTCGGGATGAATTACTCCACCGGCTCGGTTTCAAGGAATCCCTGGAGCTGGCGGATGCGCGTTGGATGGCGCATCTTGCGCAGCGCCTTGGCCTCGATCTGGCGGATGCGCTCGCGCGTGACCTTGAACTGTTTGCCGACCTCCTCGAGCGTGCGGGAATAGCCGTCACCCAGCCCGAAGCGAAGTTCGAGAACCTTTCGTTCACGCTCGGTCAAGGTCTCCAGCACGTCGCTCAATTTATCCTTGAGCAGACTGTAACTGGTCATATCCGACGGGTTTTCCGCGGATTTGTCCTCGATGAAATCGCCGAAATTCGTGTCTTCACTGTCGCCGACCGGCGATTGGAGCGAGATCGGCTGTTGAGCCATCTTGAGCACGGCCCGTACGCGCTCGACGGGCATCTGCATTTCGTCGGCGATCTCCTCCGGCGTGGCCTCGCGACCGAAGTCCTGCACGAGTTGTTTTTGCACGCGCATCAACTTGTTGATCGTCTCTATCATGTGCACCGGGATGCGGATGGTGCGCGCCTGGTCGGCGATGGACCGGGTAATGGCCTGGCGGATCCACCAGGTTGCATAGGTTGAAAACTTGTAACCGCGGCGGTACTCGAATTTTTCCACCGCTTTCATGAGGCCCATGTTGCCTTCCTGGATCAGGTCGAGAAAGGAAAGGCCGCGGTTGGTGTATTTCTTCGCGATGGAAATGACAAGGCGCAGATTGGCTTCGACCATCTCGGTTTTCGCCTGCAACGCCTTTCTGGCAAAATGTTGCAGTCGCTGGTAGGCCTTGAGGTACTCCTCGCAGGGCAGGCGGACAAACTCCTCCAGTGCCTTGATCTTTTTTTGCTCCGACTGAATGACCGACTGCTGCTGGCTTGATTTCCTCTGGTTCTCAAAGTCCTGGATCGTCCGCTGGCTCAACTGGATTTTGTCATGAATGTTGTCGGCCACCAGCGCCATTTCTTCGATGACCTTCTGCTTGTAGTAAAACTTGTGAAATGTCCGTTGAAGCCGTTCGTCGAGTTTTCTGAATTCCTTGAAAAGTTTGTCACGCTTCGCCTTGCTCGGCCCCCCCTGCCAGACGCCGTATCTGTCGTCCACCGACTGGTCAATGCCGCGGACCTCTTTGACCAGCTTGCGCAACGCGCGCAGATGGTTGTCACGGCTTTCGATTTTTTTATCAAGGATGACTCGGTCGAAGCGCTCCTTGGGCGGCTCGGATATCAGCTTCTCCGCCAGCGCGATGTGCTCCTTGCCTGCAAAACCGAAACCGTAAATGATTTTTTTGACCTCATTTTCCGCATCCTCGATCCGTTTGGAAATCTCGACTTCCTGTTCCCGCGTCAGCAACGGCACCTGGCCCATCTGCTTCAGATACATCCGGACCGGATCATCCAGGATGTCCAGCCGGCCCTTCTCCTCCTCCTCCTCGGGTTCGGGCTGCTTGACGCGGTCCACCTCGGCCTGGTCCACGATTTCCACCTCGAGATTCCGCAGTTTGATGTAAATCTCGTCCAGCTCCTCGGCCGAAATCATCGTGTCCGGGAGCGCGTCGTTGATGTCGTTGTAGGTCAGGTAGCCCTGCTCCTGCGCCAGCCGGACGAGTTCCTTGATCTTCTCCGTAAGATCGACCCCCGCCTGACTCTTGATGATGCCGATCGCCTGCTCCGCGACGCTTGCTGGAAGACCGGCCGGGCGCGGTTGGCCGTTTGTGCTCAGTTTTTTGGATGTCCCGGAGGCGGAAAGAGGAGTCGTCGGTGCGGAAACGCCGTGGCCTTTATGCGAAGTCTTGTCTGCCGATGGCTTGGTGGTTTTGGAAACTGATTTGCCGGATTTTTTCGCGCCGGGTTTGGAGACAATCTTGCGTGCTTTCAATTTGACCATAGCGTTAAGTCCAGAACGACGAACTGAGTAACGAAAAGGCCGGGAAATATGTTTGCTGAACCAGACTACGTCAAGCAGGGAAAAGCATTTTTCAGTTCCACTTTCGTCGTCGGACCAGTTCCCGGCGCCGAGTTAAAAACTTCACGTGCCGCTCGAAGTTCCATGCGCGTGCGCCACGAATTTCGCGAAGAAATCATCGCCGCGTTTGCCGTTGAAAAACGCTTGTGAAAAAAATCACTAATTCACTTGCCTCACTTTTCCCGCGTGTTTAGGTTGCCATCAACGCGGCGCAACCCGCTCCCGCTCATGCAAACGAGCACCGAATTCGGCTACAACTCGAAGATCGAAGGTGACGTAATCCATACTCGTCTTGACGCCGCCCTGAACTGGTTCCGCAAGAATTCCCTCTGGCCCATGCCGATGGGGCTGGCGTGTTGTGCCATTGAATTAATGGCCTCGGGCGCCAGCCGGTTCGATATCTCCCGGTTCGGATCGGAAGTCATGCGCTTTTCGCCGCGCCAGTCTGACGTGATGATTGTCGCCGGCACGGTCACCTACAAGATGGCTCTGGCGGTAAAACGGATTTACGACCAGATGCCTGAACCGAAATGGGTCATCGGCATGGGCGCCTGCGCCTCCACCGGCGGCATGTACCGCAGCTACGCCGTGCTGCAGGGTGTGGATAACATCATCCCGGTGGACGTTTACGTGGCAGGTTGCCCACCCCGGCCGGAAGCCCTTTTGGACGCCTTGCTCAAATTGCAGGGCAAAGTCGCCAAAGAACCGTTTGCCGGAAGCGCGGCAGCATAGAAGTCCGCGCCGAGTCCGCTACCAGGATTTCATATTTGCAATTCATTTCAATGGCCGCTTTGGAACTCGCTCAAAAGCTGAAAGCCCAATTTGGTGACTTGTTGTCCGGACCGTTCGAGTTCCGGCATGAATCGACGTTGAAACTGCGCGACGCGGAAAAAATCGCCGATGTTTGTGCCTTCGCGAAGAAAGAACTCGGCTTCGACTACCTGGTGGACATCAGCAGCGTGGACAACTACGGCGACGACCCGCGGTTCACGGTTGCTTATGAACTTTACGGCTACGGACATCACTGCCACCTGCGGCTCAAGACAACTGTGAGCGAGGAAAAGTCCGGGTTGCCCACGGTCACGTCCGTCTGGAAGACGGCCGACTGGCACGAGCGGGAAATCTACGACATGATGGGCATTCGCTTTCGCGGCCACCCTGATCTGCGCCGCATACTGATGTGGGAAGGTTATCCTTATTTTCCGCTGCGCAAAGATTTTCCGCTGGCCGGCAAGCCGAGCGAACTGCCGGAAGTGGCTTTTTCCAAACCTGCGCCGCTCGAAGGCGGGCCGTTTGTGACGATCCCCGGCGGCAAAGACACGATTGCCCGAGAGCCGCGCGTGCGGACGCCTGAGAACTGATTTCATGACCGCACCAGAACACAGAAATTTCAAAGGGTGGGAGCACCGGACTTCAGTCCACTTCGCAGAACGTTTATTTGGAGCGCTCATGGGATGCGTTGTGCGATTGGTTCCGCGAGCGTTGCTGGCTGAAAGCCCGCGCTCTTTTGCGTTCTCCAATTCTTTCGAAGCCAGATAATTCAAATGCCTGAAGTTCAAGAAATCGAGATTCACGACTCCGCCGGCCAGGCCGAAGTTGCAGCGAAAGCTTTGTCGCGTGCGAGCGAGGAGGATTTGCAGGACATGCAGGGCGAAAAGATGGTCCTGAACATGGGACCGTCGCACCCCTCCACGCACGGCGTGTTGCGCATCGTCCTCGAACTCGACGGCGAAATCATCACGAAGGCCCAGCCCGACGTGGGCTATCTGCATCGTGGTGACGAAAAAATCGCCGAGAACATGACCTACACCCAGTTTATCCCTTACACGGATCGGCTGGATTACCTCGCGCCGTTGGCCAACAACGTTGCCTACGCGCTAGCCGTCGAGAAGTTAATGGGTATTGAAGAGCAACTGCCGCCGCGCTGCCAGTACATCCGCGTCATCTGCTGCGAACTCGCGCGCATCTCCGCGCATCTGCTCGGACTCGGCGCCTTCGCGATGGATGTCGGCGCGCTGACGGTCTTCATGTTCACGTTCACCGAGCGCGAAAAGATTTACAACTTGATCGAAGCCTTGACCGGTGCGCGGTTTACCACCAGTTACACGCGCATCGGCGGGCTGTCCCGTGACCTCCCACAAGGCTGGGCTGCTCAATGCCGCAAGTTCTTGAACGACGTCGTCCTCAATTTCGACGAATCTGAAAAGCTGCTGACCCGCAACCGCATCTTCGTGGACCGGACGAAAGATATCGGCGTGATCCCGAAGGACGTGGCCATTGACTACGGCCTCACCGGACCCAATCTGCGCGGTAGCGGCGTCGAGCACGATCTGCGCAAGGCGCATCCGTACCTCGTTTACGACCAGTTACAGTTCGATGTGCCGGTCGGTTCGGTTGGCGATTGCTACGACCGCTATCTGGTGCGCATGGAGGAAATGCGGCAGAGCGTCCGCCTCCTGCATCAATGCCTCGACAAATTGCCCGGCGGCCCGGACAACGAATCGAAGGAGCCGATCAATATCCCGGACGGCAAGACCGTCTTGCCGCCCAAGGAAAAAGTGATGACGAGCATGGAGGAATTGATTCATCAGTTCATTCTGGTAACCCAGGGTGTCAACGCGCCACCCGGCGAAATCTATTTCGGTGCGGAAAACCCGAAGGGCGAACTCGGTTTCTACATTAACAGCAAGGGCGGCGGCACGCCGCATCGCATGAAAATTCGCGCTCCCTCGTTCGTGAATCTCAGCATTTTGCCGTGGCTCCTGCCCGGCAACATGATGAGCGACGTGGTGAGCATTCTTGGCTCGCTGGATTTTGTGATGGGGGAGTGTGACCGATGAAAAACCGCTTAGCCGCAGAGACGCGGAGGGCAGAAAAGAATCCTCAGTCCGCAAGAATCTATACTCTCTGCGGTAAATAAAGAATGAGCTTTTCCGTTCCAGAGCAACTTCAAGCCGAGATTGACGAGTTGATCACTCACTATCCGCAGAAGCGGAGCGCGTCACTCATGGTGTTGCACGCAGTGCAGGATCATTTCGGCTGGATTTCGCGCGAGGCCATCGAGTGGGTCGCGCAGAAGCTGGAACTGCAACCCATCAACATTTACGAGTTGGTGACGTTTTATCCAATGTTCCGGCAGGAGCCGGTTGGCGAAAACCAGATCAAAGTCTGCCGCACGTTGAGCTGCGCGCTGGGCGGTTCAAAGGAGCTTTACCGCCATTTCTGTAAAAAGCTCGACCTCGATCCGCACAAACACGGCCTGCAAACGACGAAGGACGGAAAATTCTCCGTCGAGTTAGTCGAATGCCTCGCCAGTTGCGGCACCGCGCCGGTGATGATGTGCAACGATGATTTTTATGAAGACGTCACGACCGCGAAGGCGGATGAGGTAGTCGCTCAATGCAAATGAAATCGAGTCCAATTAACCGCGGAGACGCAGGGGCGCGGAGTTCAAAAAGGGGAGGATTCTTTTCTCCGCGTCTCCGCGGTGAAAAAGAATTGAGAAGTTGGCTGCCCGACATGGATTTGAACCATGACAAACAGATCCAGAGTCTGCTGTGCTACCGTTACACCATCGGGCAGGCCGGAGCGTCCAAGAGGCTAAATCTTTCAAGCACGGAGTCAAGCTGCTGAATCATAACGCGAAATGAAAGTCAGAGCCATCAAGACCTGGCTGTTTATTCTGGGAATCGTGGCAGCGATTCTGGCCGTATCTCTTATGCAGGTTCACAAGGTTGTTTGGAACCTTCAGCATTTGAATTAGCGCACACGCCACCCTATGCCGCAGGAATACAGATTAATTCTGAAACACGCCGATCAACCGGGTTACACACCCGACATCGACTGCTATTTGCGGCACGGCGGCTACGAGGCGTTAAAGAAGGCGCTCGCGATGCAGCCGCTGGATTTGCCCGACGGCAAAAAGAAATCGCCGCAGGAACAAATCCGCGACGAAGTGATGAAATCCGGCCTGCGCGGTCGCGGCGGCGCGGGGTTTTCCTGCGGACTCAAGTGGAGCTTTGTGGATCGCCGCAGCGGCAAGCCGATTTATCTCATATGCAACGCGGACGAGTCCGAGCCGGGCACGTTCAAAGATCGCCAGGTCATTCACAAGGACCCGCATCAGCTCATCGAGGGGATGATCCTCTCCTGCTGGGCGAATGACGTGAAGCTCGCCTACATCTACATCCGCGGAGAGTTTGCCGAGGGCGCGAAGATTCTGAACCGCGCGCTCGCTGAGGCCCGCGAAAAGAATTTCCTCGGCAAAAACGTTCTCGGCAGCGGCTACAATCTCGACATCTGGTTGCATCGCGGCGCGGGCGCCTACATCTGCGGCGAGGAGACCGGCCTCATCGAATCGCTCGAAGGCAAACGCGCCTATCCGCGGATCAAGCCGCCCTACTTTCCCGCGGTGCTCGGCCTCTACCTGTGCCCGACCATCGTCAACAACGTCGAGACGCTCTGCGCCGTGAAACATATAGTGGCAATGGGCGCCGCCGAATACGCGAAGCTCGGCACGCCGAACAACACCGGCACGCGCATCGTCAGCATCAGCGGCCATGTGAAGAAGCCGGGCTATTATGAAGTCGAGGTCGGCAAGGTCACGCTCGGCGAATTGATCAATGACCCCGCCTTCGGCGGCGGTCTTCGCGAGGGCCGGGCCTTAAAAGCCGTCATCCCCGGCGGTTCCTCGGCGAAGGTCTTCAAGGCTGGCGAGAAGTTCAAACTGAAGCGCAAAGGCCCGGACGGCCAGGTGACACCGATCGAAGTGGACCTTCTCGATCTGCCGTATGATTTCGACTCACTGGCGCAAGCCGGTTCAATGTCCGGCTCCGGTGCCATCATCGTGATGGACGACACGACCGACATCGTCGAGGCGCTGGCGAACATTGCCGAGTTTTACGCGCACGAGAGCTGCGGCCAGTGCACGCCCTGCCGCGAAGGTTCACTCTGGATGGCGAAAGCACTGCATCGCCTCACGAGCGGCCGCGGCCGCAAACAGGACGCCGATTACCTGCTGCACATCGCGCAAAACATTCAGGGCCGGACGATTTGCGCGTTCGGCGAAGCCTGCGCCTGGCCGGTGCTGAGCTTTGTGAAGAAGTTCAAAGATGAGTTCGAAGCCAAAGGCGCAGCGGATGAAGCTCGCAGCGTCGTGAAAAACAGTCTTCGGAGAGAGGAAACGGAAATCGCAGCGAGTTCGCATCACTGAATGGAAAAGAAGTTTGTCATCTTCAACGGCGTCCGAGTGGTGGAAGGCTGGCCTGAAAGAATTCAGGAAGCTCAGCAGATTCCCACTTATGTCATCGGAGGCAAAGAACATCCGCGCGTTCATTATGGTGATGAACCCGAT
>DATNDF010000122.1 GCA_035607015.1 Candidatus Angelobacter sp.
TCAACAGGTTGACGGCCTCGTCCCGGGTCAGGCCCTGGCCAATCACGCTCACTGAACCTTTCACCGGCGTATCGATCACGATGATAAAACCGGCCGCCTTGCTCAGATGCTCCAGCACGAGATCGATCGGTGCGTTGCGAAAATTCAGGGTGAGACCGTTTGTGCCGCCTCCCTCGACAGCGGATGCCACCGTATTCGTCACAACTGCAGCTGCCTGCCCCACCGGCACGGGAGTCTGCGCCTGCGTTTGCGCTTCCGCGGCGACGGCGACGGTTATCGCGGCCTGCGGGCGCTGGTTCGTTGTGGCGGGCGTTTCGTTCTGCGCGAAGGCGCATAAACTGACGCCAACGAATGCCATCGCAATAACCAGCGGACGGCCGGTGACGCGGAGTCGCCAACCCGGGTCATTCGTCGGGTCGGGTCTCCTCGACGCCAGAAAATCGAAGATGCAGGTCGTTTTCATAATCTGTCACTTTCTCTTGCTTACATCAGTTCGCGTTCCTGCGAACATCCTGAGGGTTTCCAGCGGAGTTGGCCGGCGAACCGTTCGTCACGTTGTTGGTCGGTTGATCGGGACGGTTTTGATTTTCTTCAGAACCATCCTGGTTCTCAACGGCTGGGCCTTCGTCGCGCTGTTCCACGTTCGCGCCCGTCTCCCGGTTCCGGTTTGCCATCAGCCGCGCGAGAACGTCATCCGGATTGAGGCCGCCCGCGCCAGCAGAAGTCTCCCGAACCGATCCGGACGCGGCCTGACCTGTGGCGTTCGTTCCACCCCGGAAAATGGTTCGGTCTGCGCTCAACCGCCGGTTCGATTGATCCGAATTCCCGTTGCGAGAGGTCGAAGCGTACGAGATCGGCCCCGACAGAACCGTCGCCGACCATTTGCCGTCCTCGCTGCGGCGCATTTGCATTCCAACTTTTAATTCCATCACGTTTGTATCGGACAGGAGTTTGACCGAATCGTGAGAGATCTCCACCACCGAGTAGCCCGCTATTTTCCCGCCGGCACCGATCACCTTGTGATAGTCCGCGTTGTTCCCATCAAACACGGCGAAAGAGCCGTTTTCATAGCTCATGGTGCCGGCGAGCGCAAAAGCATCCACGACCGGGCGGGGTTTCGACGCCGCGCCCGGCACATAGACGCGGCGAGCCGCGTCAAATATGTTTCGATCCGTGATGATTTTGAAGGCGTCAAAACTCTTCGGGTCCACGCGGTTGGTCTCCTGCGCCACCAGCGGTACGATGGCTTGCGCCAGAGCGGCCACCAGCCAGAATTTGAGTTGTATGCCTTTCGGATTCACGGTTCCTGAGAGTTGAGCACCAATCCGCTGACCTGCAAGCCCAGCGTCATTTTCTGGCCGGTGTTGTCGCGCGAGCTGAAATCCACCGATTCCAGTTTTAATCCCATCGGATCCTTTTCAACGTCGTAAATGAAACGACACAACATCCACAGCGTTCCGGAGGCGTCCACGCGACACACGACGGTCTTGTATTCGTCCGTTTCCTTCCACTGCGGCGTGACCCCGTTGAGACTGGCGCCGCTTTCCTCGGCCCAATCATGGAACGACTTCGAAATCTTCTCCAGGGCCGCGGATTGATTGTTCGGCAGCGTGTTCCTCTTCATTTGGTCCCAATTGCCGTGAATTGTCTGCTCGTTCTTTATCGTCGCCAGTCCCCGCGCGATATCCCCGTGGAGCCGCTTTATTTCCAGAGCCCGCGCCTGCCAGAGGCTCTTTAACGGCGAATAAACCAGTTTGTCGCCGGCGAACAAAGCCACGACCACGATCGTCGCCACGACCAATAACTGCTGCCGGTTGCCGGTCTTCATCGCGGCCCTCCGCTCATTTGAAAATCAAAAGTGAATTGCATCGGTGACTTGCCACGGATCTGGTAGTTGAAGTTGGTCACTCCGGCAATGGCGCCGAGTTTGTGGATGGTGGTCACCACCGCCGCGTAATTCTCCGCGTTGCCGGAGCAACTGATCGCGTTCATCCCGCGCATTTCCGTCGCGTCCCGCCCTTCGCTCAGATCCCGAACGGTCAGCGTCTTCGCCGTGACCGAACCGTCCGCGGTAAACGCGTTGGCCAGATCCCGCATGATGCTCAGGTAGCGGAAGGATTCGTCGAACCAGGGACGATACTTTCGGATTTGGTCCTGAATGCCCCCGAGCTCCCTGACCTTTGGTGAGATGGCCTTCCACTGCGAGCGCAGCCGCATCAGGCGCCATTCCTGGAATCCGAACAGGCCGAGGACGATCACCATCACCGCCGCCGCCGCCGCCGCGATCTTTCGCAGCCGGCCCGGAGCGTATTTCGAGGTAATCCGCTGCCACGCCGAAACTTTT
>DATNDF010000123.1 GCA_035607015.1 Candidatus Angelobacter sp.
GATCCACTTTCGACGCCGGGGCATCGAGGAAAGCGAAATAGGCGCGCACCATGTCCTTGATGTTCAGGTTTGGGCGCAGTTGTCGCCCGCCGAAAATGCGGATTTTGCGGTTCACCAACGCGTGAATCGTCAGGATGTTGACCGTGAGGTCAAGCCGCAGCCGCGGCGCGTAACCGCAAACTGTCGCCGGCCGGACGATGATTCGTTCCATTCCCCGGACATCCGGGTGTGCAAGCAGGTCGCGCTCGCAATCGAGCTTAAAGCGCGAATAATCCGTCAGCGGCTGCGGCTCCGCGTCTTCGCGCACGTTCGGGTCCTCTTTAACGCCATACACACTGGATGAGCTGGCGTAAATGAACCGCCTCACGCCCTGATCAACGGCGCCGCGCAGCAGGCCGCTGAACGCGGTGTAGTTGATCGACTTGCCAAGCGTCGGGTCCAGCTCGAAGCTTGGGTCGTTGGAAATACAGGCGAGGTGAATGACAACGTCCACTCCGTGCAACGCCTGTTTCAACCGGGTGGAATCGCGAATGTCGAGCTCGATCAATTCGAGTTGCGGATGGCCGTTGGCCTCACCGAACGCGTCGCGGCCGTACCAGAACAAGTCCACGACCTTGACGCGATAACCGCGCTCGATCAGCGCGGGCACCAGCGCGCTGCCCACGTAACCGCCGCCGCCCGTGACGAGCACCGTGCGGAAGCCGTTCGGATTGTTACTGTTCATCATGCGTCAGCATAAAGATGCGGCAGCTTATGGTCGCACCCGGGTTATTCAATCGTTTTTTGTCGGGATTGACACTCCAGGGCGCGGCCGGGGATCTCACTTCATCAGCGATGTGATGTGCCGGAAAAGGCTGGCTGGCTCAATAAAACTGCGGTTGCCCATGATGGTGCAGGCCTCTGCCCCGACCACATTCGCGATGAAACCCAGCACCGCCGGAGGAACACCGAGCGCCGCGCATGGCGCTGTCACACCGAGAACGGCGTCGCCCGCACCCACCCGGTCCACCACCCTGATGGAAAAGGCCGGCACCGTGAACGCCCCATGGTCGCGATCCTGCACCACGCACCCAAAACTTCCCTGGGTGACCAGGAGCTTCCGGGTGCCGATTTTCTCCGCCAGGCTTCGGGTCAGGATGCCCAGGTCCGCGGTCAGTTGCCGCGCGTCGAGCCGCACTTCCATCTCACCAATCGAGGCATAGTCCGCCCGCGGATATTTCGAGATGGTATTGAAGCCCCTGTTCCCCGCGTTGGTTTGCGTGTTCACAGCCAGGTATTTCGCCTTTCCACAGACCAGCGCACGCACCCTTTGCGTGAGCAGCCCGTGGCCGTAATCCGCGACGATGACCACGTCGTATTGCGGAATGAGTTTTTCCAGCAACCGGCAAAAACCTTCCTCGGCCTCAACCGGCAGTTCGCGGTCGTCCATGACGTACACCTCGAACAGCTTCGCGCCGGGGTATTCCTGCAGGAACCGCCGCTTGATGATGGTGGATGAGCCGTGCACGCGGACGAAATGCGGAACGACGTTGTTATTGAGCCGGGAGCGGATGAAGTCTTCGCACGAGTTGACATCGCCCAGTGAACTCAGCACGCCCACCTCGTCGCAGAAGTTCGAGACATGGTTCGCGATCGCCAGAATGCCGCCCACGTATTGTTCGGTGCGGTTGTGCAGCGCCGCGAGAATCGATTCCTTGCCGGACTTGCCCAGCACGGAACAGAACTGGTATTCGTCGATAATCGACTCCCCGATGACGAGCACCTTGAGCTTGCGAATGGCCTGAAGGTAACCAACGATTTCCCCGGGCGTGTGCTGGGCGCGGAACTGTTCGAGAAACGCCTTCGTTGCGGGCGTGAAGACTTCCATGAAGCGGTTGATGAGCGTCGAGGCGCTGTAGGTCTCCTCGTCGGTATAAACGAGCCTGCCCCCAACGCTCTGGATCGCGGCCTCCTCCTTTTCAACGGCGTCGGAGTGGTCCCGTTTGCCCGACTCGCGAACGATGCCCTTCACGAACAGGGCCGGTTTGAGCAGTTGAATCGTCTCCACGGCGGTGGGCCATCCGTTGATAGCAACGTAATCAACGCAGGCAAGCGAAGCCAGGGCTTCCGCGCGGAGCCGTTCCGGGAAGGCGGGCCGGTGCGGACCTTTGTTGACAAAATGGTCGGGAGTTATCGTAACCACCAGCACGTCTCCGAGTTTTCGCGCGGCCTCCAGGTGCTTGATATGTCCGATGTGAAGCAGATCAAAAACGCCGTGGCAATGAATGATTTTCTTTTCCTGTGCGCGCAGCTTCGCCAGCGTTCCCGCCAGATCCTCCAGCCGCTTGATTTTGTCGCTCGTCGTTTCCATTTCGTTTTGCGCTGTCGGGACCGCACTGCCAAAAAATTCGCCCGCCCACCGGAGACGCCGCCCTGTTGCAATTCGCGTCCGCCGCGAGGGTTATACGCGCGGCCGGGCGGTTTTGCAAATATTCGCCATCTCAAATTTGACCGTCAATCTGCGCCGCGATCTCCCCGCCGATGGTCAGCGACGCAGTGGCCGCCGGGCTGGGTGCGTTCAAGACGTGCAGCGTGCGCTGTCGGCGCACAAAACAGAAGTCCTGCACCAGTTCGCCTTCGGGCGACATCGCCTGGGCGCGAACGCCAGCACCGCCCGTCTCCAGATCCTCTTCGCGGATTTCCGGCACCAGACGTTGAAGCGATTCGCAAAACAGTCGTTTGCTGAACGACCGTTTCAACTCCTCCCAACACATTTTCCGGTTGCGTCCCAAAAAGCGCCAGAATCCGTAGAACGCCAGCGCGTCGTAGAGTTCGCGCAGGTTGACGTCGGTTTTGCGATATCCCTCGCGCGCGAAAGCGAGAACCGCGTTCGGGCCGGCTTCGATCCCCCCTTCAATCAGGCGCGTAAAATGGACGCCCAGAAACGGGAACCGTGGATCCGGGACCGGGTAGATAAGATGACGAACGAGGAATTGACGTTCCGGTTTGATTTTGTAGTACTCGCCGCGGAACGGCACGATACGCACTTCACGCCTTTCACCCGCGAGTTCGCTGACGCGATCACAGTGCAATCCCGCGCAGTTGATCAGGAAATCACCTTCGAAGGCGCCCGCAGTGGTCCCGGCCAGCCATCCGCCCCTTGTCGGTGTCAACGCCGTCACCTTCGCCCCCGTCACCACCCGGCCGCCCTGAATGGCAATCTTTTTCAACAAAACAGCGCACACGCTCGGATAGTCCACAATGCCCTCCTGCGGGACACGCAGCGCGGCAATGCCGCCAACGTGCGGTTCCACCTCCCGCATCTGCTCGAGCGACAACAGTTGCAACCCCTGCAGACCGTTTTTTTGGCCGCGCTCGTGCAGGTCACGCAACCGCTGCAACTCGGATTCGTCCACTGCCACGACGAGTTTCCCGCAAATCTCGTGCGGGATACTGTTCTCCCGGCAAAAGGCAACCATCTCCTGTATGCCGGCGACGGCCATCCGTGCCTTGATGGATCCCGGTTTGTAATAAAGACCGCAATGAAGCACGCCGCTGTTGTTGCCGGTTTGGTGGCGCCCGACATCCGCCTCTTTCTCGAGAACCGTAACCTGCGCATCGGGAAAGCGCATCGCAAGTTTATACGCGGTCGCCAAGCCGACTATCCCGCCACCGATGATGATGACACGTCGAGTTCCCACAGTTGGATCGCTTGACCGGATGGTGAACGGCGGCGGCGGCGTTGGTCAAGCGCAGCTGCAAACTCGCGGCGGTGAATCACCGCTCCCGTTGTGGCGCATGGGGGAAGTTTGGTATTGGACTCGGCGGTCTATTCTGTATCTTGGGGCGCCGAAATTTTTGCGTTCGAAAAAATCCTGATATGCCCGGGCAAATCCATTCGCCGCCATCGATTGCAACTCGCCGCCGGGATTTCTTTTTGGCCGTGCTCTGTCTGGCGGTGATCCTGGGTGTTCTTTTCCACAAGAGCTTTGAATCCGATCAGATCCTGTTTTCCAACGATGGCCCGCTGGGCGCCATCCGGGCACAGGCAGACCACATGTGGAGCAATATGCTCGGGGTCTGGCAGGCATTGAACTGGGTCGGGACCCCGGCGCCGAACGTACCTTTGAATGTCTCGGGCCTGTTGCTGGCCATCTGTTGCGGTACTTCACCTGATGCCGGTTCGGTTTTTTTGGCCAAAATGTACGCGCCTTTCAGCCTGTTTGTGCTGGGTTTGGGCGTTTGGTTGTTTTTCCGCCAGCTTCGATTTCAGCCGTGGGTCTGTCTTTTGGGCGGTCTGGCGGCAGCGCTGAATACGGTTGCATTCTCGAACGCCTGCTGGGGATTGGCGGAGTGGCCTCTCTCTTGGGCCATGAACATGTTTGCCCTTGCGGCACTGGTCACGGCTTCTCCTGGAAAATCGTGGTTGAAGGCCGTGCTTGCGGGCCTTGCCGTTGGAGTCGGTGTCATGGAGGGTTTTGATGTCGGCGCCATCTTCAGTTTGTTCGTCGCGGGCTTCGCGTTTCTGTCGTGGATGACGACCGAAGGGCCGCTGGCAAAGAGGGCAGCCGGCGGCCTTTCCTCCGTTGCCATCATGGCGATTAGCGCCGCCTTGATTGCGGCACAGACGGTCAGCGGCCTGATCGGGACGCAGATCAAAGGCGTGGTCGGAATGGCACAGGACGAGACGGCAAAGGAACGACGGTGGGAGGAAGCCACGATGTGGAGCCTGCCGAAGGCCGAAACGCTGCGGATCATCATTCCCGGACTTTTTGGCTATCGCATGCCGCAATGGTATGGTGAATCCGAAGAATCGGCGCACGGGTCGGATTACTGGGGAACTGTCGGGCAAGCTCCCGGAAACATCCAGTCCCGTTTGTCGGGGTCCGGAGTTTACGGCGGCGTATTGGTCGTCCTGATCGCGGCGTGGTGCGCCGCGCAATCGTTCCGCATGCGGAATTCGATTTTCCCGCTTCGCGAGCGAAAGCAAATCTGGTGTTGGCTGGGTCTGTTGATCGTCGCGTTGCTGCTGGCCTGGGGCCGGCACGCTCCATTTTACCAGATGGTTTACGCCATTCCCTACGCTTCGACGATCCGAAATCCAATCAAGTTCGCGTTTCCGTTCAGCCTGGCCCTGGTGGTTTTGTTCGGTTACGGGCTGGAGGGCATCGGCCGCCTTTCCGCGAACAAGCCAACCTCAAAAACGAAATCGTTTTTGGATCAGATCAAGGCTTGGTGGAAAACAGCTTCAGACTTCGACAAGAAATGGACTGTGGGATCGATCACCGCTGTGGCCGCCAGTTTGCTGGGCTGGCTTGTTTACGCGTCCTCCCGAAGTGAACTTGTCGCCCACCTGCGCGAGGCCGGTTTTTCGGACAGGCACCTTGCCGGCTCGATCGCGCAGTTCAGTTTGAACGAGGTCGGTCTGTTCATTGTATTTCTGGTTCTGAGCGCGGGGCTCCTGGTTTTGATCATGAGCGGCTTTTTCGCGGGCCCGCGTGCCAGGTGGGCCTTTGTCGTTCTTGGGTCGCTCCTCGTGATTGACCTCGGCCGTGCGAATGTTCCATGGATTGTCTATTGGAACTACAAGGAAAAATACGCCCGCAATCCGGTCATCGATCAATTGCTGGACAAACCCTGGGAACATCGGGTCACGGCAAAAGTGGCGCCGATGTCCCCGCAATATCTGGTTAATTATCGGGAACAAAACGAGGCGAATCTTTTTGTTGGGGTTTATTTTAAGGAATGGCTCCAGCACCATTTCCAGTACTATCGCGCGCAATCCCTGGACATCATACAAATGCCCCGCGTGCCGGAATTCGACGAGGCGTTCATCCGGGCATTCGCTCCGACCAACAACAACCAGGCATACCTCTGCCGCCGCATGTGGCAACTGACCAATACCCGTTACCTGCTCGGCACAGCCGATTGGTTGAACCAACTGAACGAGTACTTCGACCCGCCACAACGTCGCTTCAGCATCCGCACCAGGTTCAATCTCATACCGAAGCCGGGTCTCAAGGAAGTGACCAATCCGGAGCAATTCACGGCTGTGCCTGCCCCCGATGGAAAGTTCGCGTTGTTTGAATTTGCCGGCGCATTACCGCGCACAAAATTGTTCACCCGCTGGCAGGTGAATACCAATGACGCGGCGACACTGGAGAATCTGCGCGACCCGAACTTCGACCCTTCACAGTCTGTTTTTGTCGCCAACGAGATTCCTTCCGCGGTTCCGGGCCCTTCCACCAACCAGACGGGTGGTTCTGTGGATTTTACCCGCTACGAATCAAAGTTCATTCAACTGAACGCGGAAGTGACCGCGCCGTCGGTGCTGCTCCTGAACGATCGGTTCAGTGCCGATTGGAACGTGCGTGTGGACGGAAAACCCGGGCCTCTGCTCCGCTGCAATTACCTCATGCGCGGCGTTTACTTGACGCCCGGCAGACATGTTGTGGAGTTTCGTTTTCAACCTCCCCTCACGACGTTTTACATCAGCGCGACATCCATTGTCGCCGGCGCGCTGCTTTGCGGGTACCTGACCGCCATAAAAAACTCGGGACGACCGGCGGAAGCCCCGGCCCGCGCGCATGACCGGCAATCGGAAGTTACCAATCGCAAATCCCGATGAGCCATCAGGAGACGTACCGGCACAACGAAGCCTACGCCGAGTTTCTCGCCAATTGGGACGCCGGCTTTTATGCGAAATATGCCGACACGTTGCGTCCGGAAAAACCCGGCGCACGCGTGCTCGACGTTGGCTGCGGCGTCGGCCAGGTCGTCGCGCGGCTCGCAGACGCGGGCTTTGAAGCCTTTGGCGTGGATGTTTCTGAACCGAACATTACGCGCGCCCGCAAGTTCAGCGGACGGTGTCAGTTATATGACGGTCGGCGCCTGCCCTTTCCCGATGCATATTTCGCCGGAGTGGGAGCATTGAACGTGCTGGAGCACGTCGAGGAACCGGAGGCGTTCATAAAGGAACTTGTGCGTGTAGCGGAGCCCGCCGGGCGGGTGATCATCTCCAGTCCGAATTTTTTTCGTGTCCTCGGCTTCCGCGACTATCACCCAAAAATGCGCGGACTGTCGAACAAGTGGCGCAACTGGCGGCGGCTCCGGGAAAAGCGCCGGCTGCTGAAAACCAATCCTGACTCCGCCCGCTTCGACCGGATGACGCCGGTTGTCAAGGAGCCGTTCACACCGGACGATGACGCGATCGTGGCCACGAACGCGCCGGAAATCGCCTTCTTCCTCGAACGTTCCGGCTGCGTGATCGAGTCCGCGTCCTGCACGGACCGCTACGTCGCAAAACCCGTTGACCTGATTCTCAACCTCACGCCGCTGCGTTACCTGATGTTCAACGCCTTCATCGTGGCACGCAGGAAGCCATGAACGCGCGCGCAATCAAAGACCGCTGGGATGGTCAATGAACGACCAGGGGACGTTGAACCGCCTCGACAGGTGGGCGGCCAGCGCTTTCACGCCAAACGTTTCGGTCGCATAATGCCCTCCGTAAAAAACATTCACTCCCAGTTCCTCTGCCAGCGCGAAGGTCCAATGCGGGCCTTCGCCGGTGATAAACGTGTCCACGCCTTCGTGCGCAACCTTGTTCAACTCGCTGCCCGCGCCGCCGGTCACGACGCCGATGCAGCGGCACACGCGTGGCCCGCCGGCCAGCAGTTTCGGCGCACACCCCAACTCCCGGCGCAATCGATCCTCCAGCCTTTCGCGCGGGAGCCGGACCTCCACCTTGCGGCCGATAAACCGGCCTTTCTCGAAGAAAAAGGCCCTGTGCTTCTTCAAGCCCAGCGCCGCGCAGAGTTGTGCGTTATTGCCCACTCGCGGGTGCGCATCGAGTGGAAGGTGTGAACTGTACACGGCGAGGTTGTTTTCGAGCAGCAGTCGCAGTAGCTCATAGCGCTTCCCGGTCCACGGATGGCTTGGGTTCCAGAACAGACCGTGATGCACGATCAGCAGATCCGCCCGGGCCCGGATGGCAAGTTCCACGGTCGCCCGGCTCGCGTCCACCGCGGCGGCGATGCGCGTGATGGTGCCGCGATTTTCGACCTGCAAACCGTTGACCGCCCCTTCCCAGTCTCCGAATTGGTCGGTGCGCAACAGCCGGTCGCAATGGCGTGCCACGGACGAGAGAGAGATTACGGCCATGCGTGAATCGAACCAAAGCACAGGAGCAAAGTAAAACTAGAAACACAAACCGCGGAGGCATCGCTTCACGCGCCTGCAAAAAATCTCCATCACCCTATTGAATTCTCCGACGGCGTCCTTATAGTGCGCTCGTTTTGAGCGATACAAATGAGTGATTCAGCGAACGGCCCCGGCGCCTGGGACGTCCAGTCTGCGCGCAGTCTTTACAACATCGACCGTTGGGGCGCGAAATACTTCGACATCAGCGAAGCCGGGCATGTCATTGCCACGCCCCAGCAGGAAGCCGGCACCGCGGTTGATTTGAACGATGTCGTCGAAGAAGCCCGGGCACGCGGGCTCAAATTGCCGCTGCTCATCCGCTTTCAGGACATTCTCCGGCATCGCGTCCAGTCCATCAACGAGTCCTTCCGCAACTCGATCACCGAATTCAACTATCAGGGGGGCTACCGCGGCGTCTTCCCGATCAAGGTCAATCAACTGCGCGAGGTGGTGGAAGAAATCCTCGACGCCGGCAAGCCCTACAATTTTGGATTGGAAGTCGGCAGCAAACCTGAGCTGTTCGCCGGACTTGCCCTCCAGGCCGATGCGGACAGCCTGATTATCTGCAACGGCTACAAGGACCCGAACTTCATCCGCATGGCGCTCATGGGAATCAAACTGGGCAAGAAAGTGATCATGGTCGTGGAAAAGCTGGAGGAGCTTAAGCAAATCATCAGCGTCTCGCGCCAGTTTGGCGTCGAACCGCTCATTGGCATCCGTTCCCGCCTGCTCAGCAAGGGCGCCGGCAAGTGGGCGGAAAGCGCGGGAGAAAATGCGAAGTTCGGTTTGAGCACCGTTGAATTGCTTGCCGCCGCGGCCCTGCTCAAGTCGGAGAATCTCACGCATTGTTTCCAGCTGATTCATTTTCACATCGGCTCGCAAATTCCCTCGATTCAGGCGATCAAGGCGGCCATGAAAGAGGGCGCGCGCTTCTTT
>DATNDF010000124.1 GCA_035607015.1 Candidatus Angelobacter sp.
GTCGCTACGTACCTGAACGACTCCCCCATCCTTGTTTCCGAAGGTCAGAGTTTTCCGGTCGAAGTCCGATACCTCGAGCAGAAAGACGAGCGTCAGGTCACCGAACAGGCCGCTGACACGGTGGAACGTATCGTCAACGCCGACGAACCCGGCGACATCCTCGTTTTCATGCCGGGCATGGGTGAAATTAACTCGACCGTCGGCGCCATTCGCGCGGCGCGGACGGGCGAGCGTCTCGCGTTGATTCCACTGCACGGCGATCTGCCGGCGGAGGAACAAGACCTTGCGTTTCAACCGAATCCTCTGCGCAAAGTGGTCGTGGCGACGAACGTCGCCGAAACATCGGTGACCATTGACGGCATTCGGCACGTCGTGGACAGCGGCGTCGCGCGGATCGCGCGCTATGATGCCGAGCGCGGCATCGGCACTCTGTTCATCGAGGAGATCAGCCGTGCCTCGGCGGAACAGCGAAAAGGACGCGCCGGCAGAACGGCTCCGGGCACGTGCCATCGGCTTTGGACGGAGAGCGGGCATTTGAACCGCCCGGAGTGCAACACGCCGGAAATCCAGCGCTGCGATCTGGCGGAAGTGGTCCTGTTGCTGCACTCGCTCGGCATCAAGCGCGCCGCGGAGTTTGACTGGCTGGACAAACCTGACCCACAGGCGGTCGAGCGTGCCGAAAAGTTACTGCGGACCCTCGGCGCGCTGACAGACCGATCGGACGAAACGCCTGCCAACCATTCGGACCTCACCCCGATTGGCCGGCAGATGCTTCGATTGCCCATGCACCCGCGCTATTCGCGGATGCTGGTCGAGGCTGCCAGACATCGCTGTGTGCCGGCAGCCACACTGTGCGCGGCGCTGGTCAGCGGACGCGATTTATTGATGCGCCCGGGTCGTGACGACACTCATATCGCCGAGGCGCGCGAGCTGTTCGAAGCGAGCCAGGACTCGGACTTCTTCACCTTGATGCGTGCGTTTCAGTTTGCCAGGAACTCCAACTTCAACACCGAGCAGTGCCGACGTTATGGCGTCCACGCGCAGACCGCGCGTCAGGTCGAACAGACCTATCAACAGATTCTGGACATCGCGGGCAAACAGGGATTGGCCGGGCGTGAAGAGTCGGGTCCTGCGGTCCAAAACCAAAAAACAACCGATGAGGGGCTGCTCAAGTGCATCCTGTCCGGCTTCGTTGACCAGCTTTGCGTGCGGCGCAGCCAGGGGACGCTCGATTGCGATTTGACCGAGGGCCGGCACGGAAACCTGGTGCGGGAGAGTGTCGTGCAGAATGCAACGCTCTTCATCGCTGCAACGATACGCGAAGTGCGGGCCCGCACATCGGAGAACCTGACGCTGCTCGGACTCGCCACCGCGGTGAAGCGTGAATGGATCGAGGAAATGTTTCTGGAACAACTCGCAACCACGGTCGAGCATCTCTTTGACCGCACGCATAAGCGCGTCGCAGCGGTGAAGCTGGTGCGATTTCAAGATCTCGTCATCCATCATGAACACCAGCGTGATGTTGACCCTGCGGCGGCAGGGCGTTGCCTGGCGGAGGCACATTGCAAAGGCTACTTCGAACTCCCGCTGATCAACCACGACGTGAAACAGTTCATCGCACGCGTGAATCTCATTTGCGCGGTGATGCCGGAACTGGAGTTCCCGCCGTTCGACGACGCATCGAAGACCGAATGTCTGGCGCGGGCGTTTCGGGGTCTAACCCTGGTGAAAGAAGCGCAGGCTACGCATGTGCGCGACGAATTCCTGAAACATCTCGCGAAGGAACAACTCGACTGGCTTGATGAACTCGCACCCCAGACTGTCACCTGGCCGGACGGACGAAAGGTCAAACTGCTTTACGTGGAAAGCGCGCGCAGCGAAGAGAGCGGGCCGAACCCTCCGGAGTTGTCGGCAAAATTGCACGAATGTTTCGCGCTCAAGGAACATCCGTACGTTTGTGAGGGAAAACTGCCGGTCAAACTCTGGCTTTGCGCGCCCGACGGCAAACGGATCGAAGCCACGTTCAACTGGCCGGCGTTCAAGGCGAACAACTATCCAAAACTAAGACCCGCGCTACAGAAAAAATATCCGGGCGTGGGATGGCTTTAAAGGAATCAAGAGACCTCGACGCTTCACCGTGTTCAACGCCCCGCCGCTGTTTAGCCCGGAGGCAAGGTGATGAAGTTTGAGGTCGAGGGCAGCCACCTTCCGGAAAGGGAATCGAGTAATCTCTGTTGACACTGAGACCTAATCTCATTAACGTCCCGCTCAGTTTCTATGCTGAACCATAAACGAGCTTTCACACTCATCGAGTTGTTGGTCGTTATCGCTGTCATCGCCATCCTGGCCGGTTTGTTTTTGCCCGCCCTGGCGCGGGCAAAGGAAAGTGCCCGCCGCATCGGCTGTATTAGCAATCTCAAACAATGGGGCCTGGCCGAGACGATGTATCTGGATGACAATGGCCAGTTGTTTCCCACGGCGAAAATCCCCAGCGGAACGCCAGATGCCCCCTCCGGTTACGATGAAGACAGCGTTCATTGGGGCGATCTGGCCGTGTTTGCCGCCGCCGGTCAGGGCAACTTCGCGTGGTATAACGTCCTGCCTCCCTACGTTGACAAGAAACCTCTCTGGCAGTACGCCGCCAATCCAGGCGATTTCGTCAATGGCAGAACGATCTTCACCTGCCCAACCTCAGCCGCGAAGGCGCCCGAACTCAACCCGCTGGATCGCGTCGTGTTTAACTATGGGATGAATTACAAAGGGAACGCGGGCCTGCCGACCAACGTCGTGTCCAGTGCCCGGCAGGTATCAAATCCCTCGGCGTTTGTTCTTCTCTCTGACGTACGGACGCATTCGACGGAGGTACCCTTTTACGGTAAGCGCCCGACTCATGAACTGGGAGTTTCCCATTGTTACACCGCTCAGATTTCCTCACGCCATAACGCTGGCGCGAACCTGGCCTTCGCCGACGGCCACGCCAGCTATTTCAAGTATTCGTACATCTGCACCAACACCGGCGCGAAGGCTGGCGATCCCGGACGGCCCGACATTAACTGGACCTACGACGGCCATCCGGTTCCGTGACCCGCGCGCTGACTGCTCGGGAAGGTGGATGCCTGCGCAATCTTAAACCCCTTGCGGATCTCTTGGGCGTGGCCTCGACGGACGAAAAAACGCCTGGCAGCGACTTTCAACTGGCCGGCGTTCAGAGCGAACAGCGATCCGAAACTTGAAGCGACGTTACAGAAGAAGTATCCCGCCCCGAGGCGGCTTTAAGGTCCGGATCGGATTGAGAGCATTCATGTGCATGAAGCCTGACAGGCTGACAGCTCTCAAAACCCCATGTAGGTCAGCACGAACGTCCGGAATTTTTCAATGTTGGCCGGTTTGAACTCGCGATGCACCGTGCGCTGGCCCCCGGCGATGTCCACCTTGACCTCCCTCGCTTTGGCGATCTTGCGGAGGTCGTCCACCTTGACCTCGTAAATGGCATGCTCCAGCAGCGTGCCACTCATTTCCTTTCGCTCGTTCAAGCTGCCGACCCCGCCGAATTTCATCCTTTGCCCGTCCACCGTCAGCATGAGGGTTTCGCCCGGCGCGATGTCGAGATACCCGGTCTGCGGCAGCGCCTGATAACGCACCTCGAGATAATACTTGGCGTCCCATGCGCCCTGTCGAATGCGCGATGCGTTCAGCCAGACCAGCTCGCTTGGTTTGTCGCCGCTGTCGAGTTCGTTGTCGAGGATGAGGT
>DATNDF010000125.1 GCA_035607015.1 Candidatus Angelobacter sp.
CCCGAGCCTCCACCAATCGCGGAGTAAGGCACTTGGATTATGTTGCCCAGTCCACCACCTAGGAAGGAGTTCCTCGACTCAATGCGATTGCCGGCGCCACCGGCGATGACCGAAAAGTCGGCACCGATGAAGTTGGTGTCCCTAAAAACCCCATTGTAATTGGTGCTCCCGCCGCCACCGATGGTTGAACCCACCACGTTCCCGGCGATGAAATTGCCCGGCGCGCCGCCGACGATGTTCGGCGCATCGTTGGTGCCCGGCTGCAATCGAAGCGCGTTCTGGCCGTTGACTCTTACTTCGACCGGTTGATTGTTCGTACTGCCGAGGAACTGGCCACCGGAAACACTGTTGCCTCCCAATTTCCAATCGGTGGTGTCGGAACCGACGGTGACACTTCCATTGGCGGCGATGCCGGTAATGAATTGTCCTGCCGGCGCCGTGCCGGTGATGCGAAGCTGCACCTGCGTGTTGTCCACGTTCGCGGCGTTCACCGCGCCATTGCCGATCTGCGCGCCGGACAACTGACCACTTAACTGTGTCACCGACAGCGTGCCGCTCAGGTTGCTCGCGTTGGCGGCCCGGATTGCGTACGGAGTTGAGGTCAAAAGCTGCCGTGGTGACAGCGGGGTGAATGATGCGCCGTTGTTGGTGCGAACATTCACCTCCAGCCACAGGTTGGTGCCGTCAAGGTTGGCCGCGCCAAAATCCATGCCGGTCGTGAAAAGGCCGTTGGTGACAGGCACGGCGAGGTTGACTGGAATTACGGGCGCCACCACGCCATTGGTCGGGTCGTTCATCAATCGAAACATGAAGTCATAACTGCCGTTGGCCGGCGCGCCGTTGAATTCGAGCCGGCCTTGATAGGTGAATGCGCTGACCTGGGCCAGCGTTTCGTGACCTACGGCAAGACACAGGAGCAATAACGGGAACAGTTTGGATGTGAGTTTGGTTTTCATGATTTGTTTTCAGCCCGGCCGGCAAGCCAGTGGCTTGCGTTGTTACCCGCGCCTTTATACCACCTCGTCCGAAATTTTTTCACTCGATATTTTCTGCGCGAAGAGCGGCATGAGTATGAGCGGTCGAGCAAGGTGATTTTCAATGGCAGTCAGCTGTCTTTCATGTTTCCTACACTTGGACGACCGCCTCGAAGCTGCGCTTGAAAGAGGGCGTATTACCTCTTCACACAATGGCAAAACACTTCGAGGTCGGCAAGGAAACCTGGAAAACGATACGGGCGTAACACTCTGATCGGGACAGAAACGGCGTCGTGCGGGCTCGCAGCCGACAGAAGAGTGCTGGAAACACCGCATCGCGCACGCGACCTGCAACCGAAAAGTGAATCAAGACTTATGTCCGTTTGGCGGGGGTTCATTGACACTCTTCGGTTCCCCGCTTAGCCTCCGCGCGTGTCGAAGCTGCCGTTTGAATTCTTTCTCGCTCTTCGCTACCTGCGTCCCAAGCGGACGTTTGTTTCGATCATCACTCTGATTTCCATCGTCGGCGTCATGCTGGGCGTGGCGGTGCTCATCATCGTCATTAGCGTGATGAGCGGATTCGACAAACAGATGCGCGACCGGATTCTTGGTTTCAATGCTCACTTGCGCGTCGAGTTACGGGGAGCCGCGCAAATGGCCGATTACCGTCGCGTGATGAGCGTTGTGGCGGCGAACAAAAACGTGAAAGGCGTCGCGCCGTATGTCATCGGTCAGGTGCTGGTGAAGACCGAACCGGAAAGCGGCAACCCGCAGGTGCTGGCGCCGATGATCCGCGGCATCGATCCGCGCCTGGAGGAGAGCGTCAGCGCGCTGCCGCACAGCATTGTTGAGGGAAGCTTTGACGTGAAGGGCAGGGGTTTGCTTGTGGGCAAGGAGATTGCAGACCGTCTCGGACTGAGCGTCGGGGACCGGCTTGCCGTGTACTCCGTCGGCAAGTTCGAGGAATGGGAACGGGGCCGCAGCAGAGGAAAGGAAGAAGCTCCGCTGGCGGATGATTACGAGGTGAAAGGAATTTTTGACGCCGGCTATTTCGAGTTCAACGATCTGTTCGTCCTGTGTTCGCTGGCCAATGCGCAGGACATGTACGAGCTGGACGATTCCGCACACGGCCTGATGGTGACGCTGCACGATCCCGACAAGGCGACGGAGGTTGAACAGCAGTTGCGCGCCGCGCTGGGGAGCGGCTTTTTCATCAGCACGTGGCTCCACGAGAATCCGATCCTCGATGCGTTGGTGGTGGAAAAGAACATGATGTATTACCTGCTGTTCTTCATCGTGCTGGTCGCCGCGTTCGGGATCACCAGCGCGCTCATAACGTTCGTCGTCCAGAAAACACGCGAGATCGGGATGCTGAAGGCGCTCGGCGCGACCAGCGGACAAGTGATGGGGCTTTTTCTGGGACAAAGTCTGATGGTCGGTGCGCTCGGCGTCGCCGCGGGATATGGACTGGGCATGTTGGCAGTGACGTATCGCAACGAGTTTCTGCATTTCATGCGGAGAGCCACGGGCTTCGAGTTGTTTCCGGCCTCCATATATCAATTTGCGGAACTGCCGGCGCTGATCGTGCCGGGCGACGTTGCCGTCATCTGTGGCGGGTCGTTGCTGATCTGTCTGTTGGCGGGGCTGTTGCCGGCGTGGAACGCGGGGCGGTTGAAACCGGTGGAGGCGTTGAGGCATGAATGAAACGTTCGAAGCCGGAAGCCGGAGGGCGGAAGCGGGGCATTCAACGCCGCGCCAGACGGACAGCGTGTTGCTGAAAGCGCATGACGTCGGAAAGACTTACCTCATCGGCAAGCGGACCCTCGAAGTGCTTCGGCATGTAAACCTGCAGGTCGTTCGCGGAGATTTTCTGGCTTTGCGCGGCGCGTCGGGCGCGGGCAAGAGTACGTTGTTGCATTTGCTCGGCGGACTGGACGCGCCCGGGAGCGGCGAGATCTGGTTCGACGGGAAAAATCTTGCGACGCTTTCGGCGCTGGAACTGGCGAGGTTTCGCAATCGCAAGGTTGGCTTCGTGTTCCAGGCTTATCACCTGTTGCCGGAGCTGAGCGCGCTGGAGAATGTGTGCCTGCCGGCACGGATGGCGCGCAGGAACCCGGCAAACGCCGAAACGCGGGCCCGTGAACTGCTGGCGCGCGTCGGCCTCGCCGAACGCACCGATCATCGGCCGTATGAGCTTTCGGGCGGCGAGCAACAGCGGGTGGCGATCGCGCGGGCGCTGATCAACGAACCGGATTTGATTCTGGCGGACGAACCAACGGGCAATCTCGACTCGCATGCCGGCGGCGCCATCGTCGAATTGCTCTGCGCACTGCGCGCCGAACGGCAGGCAACGCTCATCATCGCCACGCATGACGCAAACGTGGCAGCGCGCGCCCCGCGGGTGATCGAACTGGCGGACGGCGAAGTGCAGGAGGACGGACGGACGCCCTGAGGGGCATGTCTGTATAACAGCGACGGTTCCGCGGTGTGCCACCAACCCCAGCGACCCCTTAAGTCTGCAATTCCTGTATTGCGCGCCGGGAGCAACTTACCGTAGTCTGCCGCGGTTTACGATGGCATGAAAATCTACGTTGACGGAAAGTATTGTGACGAAAAGAGTGCCAGGGTTTCGGTGTTCGATCATGGGCTGCTTTACGGCGACGGCATTTTCGAGGGCATCCGCGCCTACAACGGCCGTGTTTTCAAACTCAAGGAACACATCGACCGGCTGTTTTGTTCAGCGAAGGCAATTCTGCTGAACATCCCGCTTCCACATGCGGAGGTGATGAAGGCGGTCATCGAGACGTGCCGGCAGAATAAAATCCAGGACGGCTATATTCGACTGGTGGTGACCCGCGGAGTGGGCACGCTGGGGCTGAACCCGAACCGGTGCACCGATCCGTCGGTCATCATTATCGCGGACAAAATCCAGCTCTATCCCCACGAACTTTACGAAAAGGGAATGGAGATCGTCACGGTGGCGACCACGCGGAATCTGCACAGCGCGCTGAATCCGGCCATCAAGTCGTTGAATTACCTGAACAACGTGCTGGCGAAGATCGAGGCCAACAATGCCGGTTGCGAGGAGGCCGTGATGTTGAACGCCGAGGGCTTCGTCGCTGAATGCACGGGAGACAACATCTTCATCGTCAAGTCCGGCGGGTTGCTGACGCCCCCGCTGTCCGCCGGCGCTCTCTATGGGATTACGCGCG
>DATNDF010000126.1 GCA_035607015.1 Candidatus Angelobacter sp.
CAGATTCCGCCATCCCCGGTGCGAACAACTTACGACGAAAGGCACCAAACGTGTCCTTACTTCGTTACACTGGCCACCTTTTCCGACTCGTTGATCGGCACAGGGTCAAATGCCTTCGAGAGTTTGCCGTCCGGCAATTCAAAAATGCGCACCTTGCCGTCGTAGCCGCCGGTGAACAATTGGGGGGTTTTTGGATGAAACTTCAAGGCAAACACCGCCCCCCGGTTCTCTTTCAATGTCGCCACCCGTGTGCCATCGCTGGTTTTGTAAACGCGCACCTCTCCGTTCATGTTGCCCACGGCAATCTGGCTTCCGTCGGGGTTGTAAGCAATCGAACAGACCGGTCCCGGCTGCCGCTCAAACTCCCGGAGCTGATTGACGTCGTTGTTCGCCGCGGTGCGGCCCTGATTTTCCGCGATGCGGTAGATGCGGGGCGTGCCCAGGTCGCCGCCATAGGCGACGATGTCCTCCTTCGGATGTCGCGCCATGCACATTACGCCCTCAAGGAGTTTGTTGATGTCGTCAATAAACTGCCCGTTGGTCACATTGATGAGCTTCATCGCCCGGTCACGGCTGCCGCTCAGCAGCCGTTTCCCATCCACGGTCCACAGCGTGCCAAGCACCCAGTCGCTGTGATTGTCGAATTTCATCAGTTCCTTGCCGTCAGCCACGCTGATGACACGGACCGTTTTGTCAGCGCAGCCGAATGCAACCCTGCCGCCATCGGGCGAAAACGAAACGCCAAAAACCGAATCGTTGGAGATCTTGTAGGAATGGAGTTCCTTTTGGCCCGCCACATCCCAGATCTGAATCTCCCCAAATCGCGCCGGCGCGCCGCCGCTGACCGCCAGTTGCGTGCCGTCGGGCGAAAACACAACCGATTCAATGCGCGGGGCTTCGCCGACGAGGCGACCGATCATCGCCGAACCGTCGCCCTTATGCAAAACCACTTCGTGATATGCGGACACCGCGAGGACGTCCCCCTCGGGTGAAAAGGCGATCGCGGAAATCACCGGGAGTGCGGCATAAACAGGAGGCGAGCTGAGTTTGAACGAATTCGCGTTCGGCGGCGTGTCGTCCTTGGCGCCCTCCTTGACCCAGCGCTCGATCAGGGCGATTTCTTCTTTGCTCAACGGGTCGCCTTCCTTCGGCATGTCCGGCTCTTCGCCGCTGATTTCCTCGATGACACGGCTTTTGTCCGGATCACCCGGCGCGAACGACGCGCCGTGCTTCCCCCCCTTCTTGAAAGATTCGTAGGTGGTCAGATCCAGTTCGCCCTTCAGTTTCGCCGGGTGATGACAGCCGGTGCAGCTTCGCTTAAGGATCGGCACCACTTCATGAAAGTAACTGACGGGCTTTGTGTCATCGGCAAGGGGCGCGATGATGGCCCAACCGCACAGAAGCGCACCGAGCGGCCGCCGCATCCATGTCATGCCTCTATTCATGCTCCGCCAAGGATATGGTCCCGACAGTGCTGCTTTCATCGTCGTTCATTTCGCGGCCGTTTCCTTTTCGTGAGGCTTTGCGTTGGAGTTGTCGGATGCCGGTGCATTGATCGTCACAATAATCGGGGCAGAACGAAGCTTGTACGAGCGCCCGTTCATGTTCGCCGTGCCCACAACAACGAGCGAAACCTCCTTGCCCGCGGGTGCCTTGTCCGTTGCGGTGATTTTGTAGGCGGCCTCTCCCGCCCCGCGCGGCATACCCGCCGTGTTGATCGTGATGCCCTCGGGGACGCCTTCGACCGAGAGGTTGATGTCATCGGTAAACCATCCCCGTCGTGTCGCCTTTACGGTAAACTCCGCCTCACTGGCGGCGGATTTTTTATCCGGCGGCATCGCTGTTACAGCCAGCCGCGGCAGTGAATTGGCAAGGGTGAATGGAAACGGATCAATCGTCAGCGGGATTGGCCGGCTGTATTGAGTCACGGTCTGGCCGTCCAATTTGGCGTCCCCCCTCAGAACGATCATTCGCGTGCCGAGTTCGGAATCAAGTTTTGCCTTCAGGTTGAGCGTCGCGCGTTCGTCACGGCCTTTGACGGTCGCGGGCTGGAACTCGACGTTCCTGCCCAGCGGTTCCTTGCCCGAGGAGAATCCTTCGGCGGTCACTTGAACGTCTCCCGTAAAACCGTCATGCCGGAGGACCTGCGCCTCGACCGCCGCAGATTGATCCTGTTCGACGCGCGCACTCAGCGAGATGGACTCCAGTGTAAAGGGCGGTTTGTCGAGAACTGTCAGGAACGCCTCCCGCACAGAGCGTCCGTTGGCCTGCGGCTTCCCCCGTCGAGTCACACGATCGCCGCCGATGACTCCGTGGGCCGCCAGCGCGAACGCGTAATGGCCGGGATCAGTATCTCCGCTCGCTTGAAGGATGATCAGCGGGCTGGTGGTTGAATCCCCCGGCACCAGCAAAGGTTCAGCGACCACGCCCGGCGGCAGGTTTTCCAGCCACGCCTCGACTGCGCCATCAAAGCCGCCCTGACGCTGCACTTCCACTCCGACGACCGTGCGCCCTCCGCGATAAAGGCGCGGCGTGTCCGGATAGAAACTGACGCTGAAATCCTGCCGCGGTGCGCGGACCACAAGCCGATAGGCAAAATCCTCGCCATTGCGTTCGAGTAGGTCGCGAATTTTGATCGCGTACTCACCCGATTCGGTGAATCGGTGTTCGATCCTGGCGTCCGACCCGACCGAGTCGTCGTTCTGTTGAAGGACGCTGCCCTTCGCGTCGGTGAGATACAGCACGGCGTCGAGCGGCGAACCAAACCTGCTGGCTTCCACCTCAAAGATAAAGGTCTGCTCCTTCTCCGCTTTGAATTTGAACTGGTCCACATCTTTTTCGCCCTGGATACGGGCGTTGATGACCAGGGGGAGATTGACGGTATTTGCATTGGTCAGGTCGTTGTTGGGCTCGGTCTCGTTGAATTCGTTCAGGCCGCCAACCTCGAACAAAACAGGATTCGAATAACCCTTGGTGGTGCGCGCGCGGATTTCCTGGCGGCCCAGCGGCGCGGTCGGTTCCACCTTCAGCTTCATGCTCTGCAGATCGTCAAGGTTGCGCCCATGCAGCGCGACTTCGACCGCCTGTCCGCGTTTCGCGCCGAGCGGAAAGATATTGTCCAGATACGGCAGCTCTCCCGCAATGATGCGGTATTTGAAATCATTCCCGCCTTGATAACGAAAATCGCGGATTTGCAGCAGGTAATCACCGTCCTCCGGAACCATGAAGTCGATCAGGGAATCCAGTCCGTTGACGTCTTCACTCCGCGCGACCTCCTTTCCGCTGCCGTCCAAAAGCGCCAGCGACGAATCCAGCGGCGACCCGCTGCGGAACGCCTCGACGTCAAAGATCAGACGTTGTTCTTTGTGGGCTTTGAAGCGGAAAAAGTCGCTTTGCGCCGATTCCGTGATGACCCCGTTGATCGCCACCGGCAGCTCAACCAACTGGGCGTGGTTGGTGTCATTGTTCCGCCCGGTCTCGGTCACCTGGCGAAGGAAATCCACGTTCAATGCCACCGGCTCCGAAACCCCGGTGGCAGTCACAACGCGGAGTTCCCTTGCGCCGAGCGGCGCGTCAGGTGCCACCGTCACCCGGGCCCGCAGCTTCTTTTCGTCGGGATCCGCCGGGACGATTCCACCGCGGCTGGCTTCCAGATTTCCATTGTTTTCCAGCCTCGCTGCATTTGTGGCCGTCAGACCACCATCGCCGCTGATCAGAAACCCCCGCACCTCGGACAGATTTTCTCCGTCGATAAGGACGGTGGAAGTCGTGCCGCGCTGGATCCATTCTGGTGAAAGAGAGGTGATTTTAGGGACCGATTGGGCGGCAACGGAGACGATCAACAGGCCGGATGCGATGACGTATTGAAGCCAGGACACCGCAGCCGGCCTTGAAAACATCCGTGCGGGCAGGATGGTCACTTCACGAAAACCGCCCGACGAATCGAATAGGACGACGCGCATCACGCTCGGTTCTCGCTTTGATGACGGTCTATCCAAACAGCGGCAGCACCGGCTCGGCCTGCACGAGTTCCCGCGGCTGGTTCAGGTGGTTATAGACGATGGTGTGCGGATCAATCCCCAGCGCGTGATAAATCGTCGCCAGCATCTGGATCGGATGCACCGGATTTTCCGCCGGTGATGATCCCGTCGCGTCCGACTTGCCATAGACGGCTCCTCGTTGAATACCCGCCCCCGCGACCAACGAAGTGTAGCAGTACGGCCAGTGGTCGCGTCCGTCCGGTGAATTGCTGTTGCCCGATGTGCTGACGCCAAGCCGTGGGGAGCGCCCAAACTCGCCGATCGCGACCACAATCGTCTCCTTCAACAAACCCCGCTGGTCCATGTCTTCAAGCAGCGCGGACAGACCACTGTCGAGTTTCGGACAATGAATATCACGCAAAGGACCGAAGTTTGCCGCGTGGGTGTCCCAGGCGTCCACCTTCGGGTCGCCGTTCGCCACCGCGGGCCAGTTCATCTGTACGAACTTCGTCCCGGCTTCGATAAGCCGGCGCGCGAGCAGGCAGCCCTGGCCGAATGTGTGCCGGCCGTAGCGGTCGCGCAACTTGTCCGGCTCCTTGGTGAGGTCGAACGCGTCGCGCGCGCGACCGGACAGTACGAGGTCGAACGCCTTCTGATAGTATTTGTCGAGCGCGTAGTTCGACACCGCCTTCTCCATTTCGGGCATCGCTGCTTCCACCTTCTTCAACAGCGTCTCGCGCCGCTCCAGGCGTTCCTTCGAGATGCCCTCGCGCAACGAAAGGTCGTCCAATTTTATTTCTTTGGCCGGGTCCTGATAAAAATAATACGGGTCGAAGGCCGGGCCGAGGAAACCAGCGGTGCCGCCCTTGCCGATCACGTTGCTTTCCTGCAACGGTCGCGGCAGCATGACGAACGGAAACATCGGCAGGTCCGAGGGCCGCAGCCGCGTGATTTGCGAGCCGGCGTGCGGAAAATCGTTCGGGGCCGGCGGCTCGAGCTGGCCGGAGGGTGAAACGCGATCCGGCGTGTAGCCGGTCATCATCTGATAGATTGCAGCGGTGTGATTGAACAAACCCGCCGGCGTGTAACTCATCGAGCGGATGAGCGTGGCCTTGTCCATCTGCTCGGCGAGTTTGGGCATCACTTCGCTCAGCCAGATGCCGGGAACCTTCGAGCGCAGGGTCTTGAACTCACCGCGAACGTTCGACGGCGCTTCGGGTTTTGGGTCCCAGATGTCAATGTGACTCGGCCCGCCCTGCAGAAAAATGAGGATGACCGATTTCGCCCCACCCCAACCCGCTTTGGATTTCGTCGCGTCGGGAGCACTCTCCGACGCGGCCTGCAAGCGCAGAATGTCGCCGAGCGTGACGCCGAACAACCCCGCGCCTCCAACACGCATGAACTCGCGGCGGCTCCAGCCGTCGCACGTGCTGCCAGGTTCACCAGGAATTGATAGCATAGGTCCTTCCTATAGATTGCCGAGTCTTCGGTTTTCCAAATATCGCCGGACGTGCTGGCGCATCAGAGCGACCTCGACCGACTCGCCGACATAAACGCCGACAATAAAAGAAGCCAAAAACCAAACTTCGCGATTTCGATTCACAAAAGTAATTACGAACATTGGCAAACAAAGAGTGATGACCAGGCGAACGAACCGCGGAATCCAGTTTTCAGACCTGCATTCGCTCCAAATGTAGCGTGCCCTCTTTACCGTCACCTCCGAGAATTCGGGGATGTTTAGGGCAAATTCGTTATTGATCATATTCAAACCCTATCGGTTAAACAAAAACGCCGGGCTGTTCATCAGCGCCCAGGCGAGGTCTTGCGCCACTTCCAGGCGTGAGCCGCCACTCGAAAAATCCACTGTCGCCTGTTCTTTCTCGGTCGGCGGGCGGCCCAGCACCGAGATGTAAATGTCTTCGATCACTTTTTTATCATCCTTCTCCGCTTCGACAATTTTCGCAATCCGATTCGTTGGCGCACTGAGGCTTTCGCTGATGGTGGTCCCGTTGATCAGGTTCAACGCATGGGACAGGGTCACATTGCTCGTGCGCTCGCATTCGCAGGCCGATTGCCGCTTCGGCCGTCCGAAGAGTGTAAGGAAATCGTTTCCGGACACGATGCCGTCCGGCAGGTCCACCGACCGCAGACCGGCGGGAAAGCCCTTGAACTTCGGACGGTCACCGGTGGCCACTGCGATAGCGTCCAGCATTTGCTCGGCGCTTAACCGTCGCGGAGTGGCGTGAGAGAAGTTGACGGTGTCATCCTCGTTCCATTTGTTCTTGTTGATGGAGAGCTGATACGTCCGCGAGAGGCAGATGTTGCGCATCAGGTGCCGCACGTCGAACCCGCTCTGGACAAAATCCTCCGTCAGGGCATCCAGCAGCTCCGGGTTGCTGGCCGGATTGCTGCCGCGGATGTCATCGACCGGTTCGATGATGCCGCGGCCGAAGAAGTAACTCCATGTGCGGTTGGCCATCGCCATTGCGAAATAGGGATTCTCCTTCGATGTGAGCCAGTTCACGAACGGCTCGCGGCGGTCGCCGTCCTTCGACACTGCCTTCGCCTCACCCACCGGAACCTTCGGAGGAACGTCCATGCCGGTCCGGGGATTCTGAACCTCGCCGTCGTCTTTCAAATACACAATCTCTTCGCCGGGCACCTGCATCAGGTCGCCGGTAAAATTGCGGATGTTGTCCTTCCCCAGCGAGCCACGCTTGATGGCGACACGTGCGAAATAGGCGCCGAACTCGTAGTATTGTTTCTGCGTCCATTTCTCGAACGGGTGGTCATGACACTTGTTGCAGTTGAAGCGGACACCGAGAAAAGTCTGACTCACGTCTTCGGTGATCTTTCCGGTCTCGCGCAGCGCGCGGTAATAATTTACCTCCGGGTTCAAATACGAACTGCCCTCGGCCAGCAGCATCTCGCGGACAAACTTGTCGTACCGCTTGTTTGCCGCGATCGAACCGCGGATCCAGTTGTGGAACACCCAGACGCCCTTTTCGCCTAAATGCTCGCTGTTGCATTGAAGCAGGTCCGCCCATTTGTTGGCCCAGTAATCGTTGTAATCCTCGCTCGCAAGAAGTTCGTCAATGAGCTTCTCGCGCTTTTCCCGGCCCGGCGCGGTGTCCGCCAGAAACGCGCGTAACCGCTCGGGCGTTGGCGGGATACCCGTCAAATCCAGCGAAACGCGGCGCATAAACTCGGCGTCCGTGCACAAGTCCGACGGCAGGGTTTTCAATTTCCTCAATTTCGCGTTCACCTGCTTGTCGATGTAGTTGTATTCTGCAACGTCCTGCCATTTGTAACCCGTCCGGTCTCCCATCACGCTCACCAGCTTCGTCGCGTAACATCCCTCGTAACGCGCCAGAACCGCCGCTTCACCGCGGCGCAGGCCCATGACCACCGCGTTTTTGACTTCCGCCACGTCACCGTTGTTGCTGCTCAGGATGGCGTCGCGGGTGACATCTCGGACGCTGCCGTCCGGATAATGAGCCAGCACCAGGACATGTTGGGAGCGGCCGGGCAGATCAAGCTCGACGTTCGACGGGAGAACCTCAATGGATTGGGCACGATTCTTTACCGGATCCTCTGATCTGGTTCCCTGCGCAATCCAGTCCCGGATCATAAAGTATTCGCGCGAACCGGGCTTGAGGGGCTGCCGTCCTTCGTGGGGAACTTCAGAGGTCGGCTTGAGCAGCATCAAACTCTCTTCGGGCTTCACCCGATTGAACCGGCGTCCGGACAAATCGTCGATAAGCGCCTGATAATCGAATTCGGGGTCATAACCGCGCAAAGAAAGTTTGAATCCGTTTTTCCCCTTTGCCGAACCGTGGCAGGTCCCGGCATTGCAGCCGAGTCTGCTCAGGACCGGCTCGATGTCGCGCACAAACCGCACCGGCGGCACGGTTGCGTCCTTGACGGTGACCGGCAGCCTGACTTTCAGGTTGCCCAACGTCATCGTCACCTGCGCGCTGCCCTGCTTTTTGGGTTGGATACACCCGGTCTTGTCGATGTCAACACAGGGCACATCCGGCTTCATCTCGACTTCGGAAGTCACGTCGTACTTCTGGCCTGAAGCCGTTTCACCCCAGACGATGACGCGTCGCTCATCGCGACCATCTTCCAGAGTGAGGGAAGCCGGCTCGACCTTCAACGAGCGCAGAGCGGGCAACGGTGGCTTGGGCGGCGGCGCTGTCTTGTTTGATTCGGCTCCTGCGGCGGCCCAGCCGCCAATGAAGGCGACGGATACGACTGCCCCGAGACTGGAGAACAAACGGCTGTTCATAGATTTGACCGCGTCCGCGCGACCACGCCCTCATCCGACGTTGTGCGGCCGATAATTATTCTGGCGCTGACTCTGTTTCGAGTGATGGCGTCCAAGATACGTCGCGGAGCCCGTCTGCACAATAGACAAAGCTGCCAATTTTCATGTAAAATCCTTCCATGCCGCGAGCGCCAAAAGAGACAGAAATCCTGGTTTCACTGTTTCACACGCCCACTGACGCAAGCCGGGAGGTCTTCTACTGTGTGCTGCGGGCCGGCCATCTGATTGCGGGGCTGGACTATAAACAGGTGCATCCGAATTATCCGGGCCATAAGATTCTCCTTTGCCTCAAAGGACACGGGTTCATCCGCGTGAATGAGCGCATGTGGCCGGTCGGACCCGGTCACGCCGCCTGGATTTTCAACCACCACGAAAACGCCCACTGGCCGGTAGAGGGATCGCCCTGGGAAATGTACTGGATTCGCGTCGAAGGCCCCAAAATGGACCTGATTTACAAAACTCTCACGGCGTCTGGCTCTCCGGTGTTCGTGCGGGTCGAGGCCGCGAAGGCCGCCGCAATCTTCCGTCGGGTTTTCAGGATCATGAAACGTCGGTCCATCGCGATGGAGGCGGCGCTGCATGCGGAGGTGGCATCCCTGGTCACGCTGCTGTTTGAAGCGCGCCATTCCGTTCATCCCGC
>DATNDF010000127.1 GCA_035607015.1 Candidatus Angelobacter sp.
TCAATCTCAAACCGATTGGGAAGCGACGGCACCGACATCGGTGCCGTGGAAGTGGATTACGTCCTCAGGATCATCGGTGTCAAGAGAGTCGGCAGCAGCATACTTCTCAAATTTACCTCTGTTTCAGACAAAGCCTACGGCCTTGAATACACGCCGGATTTGTCAGCACCTTCGTGGGTGCCACTCTCAGAATTGGTCGTAGGAACGGGAGGTATCGTGACGCTCACCAACAACGGGGCTGGACTGTTGCCTGCCGGGTTCTACCGTGCGTTCCAACAGCCGCCTTGATCGCAAGACTCTGGCCCCACGCTTCGGCTGTTAATCCAGCCACTTGGCTTCGGACGATAAAGCGAAAGTCGAGTTACAAACGGTTTAATCCGCGTGGTAGCCACGCCAGATCCACACCAGTGTATCCGCCAAAGTTTGCTGGAAAACCTTGCCGTCGCAATGCCTCGTATTGAGGCTGAAAACGAAGCGATGGTCGTAACCCTTGGCTTCGAGTGCCGCCGTCGTGCGTTTGCCGGCCATCACCCAGTTGTGCTGGGTTCCTTCCGGATCGTTTTCGCGCAGGTCGTGTTCAGACACGTGGGTGAAGATGCGCAACGGTTTCCTTTCGCTGCTTTCAATCAGTTTCATTCCGGAATGGTATTCCCACGCGCCGAGCGGGAATTTGGCTTCCTCCGGCGCATCGTCGTCCTGCTGATCCACGAAGGTGCCGGAATAGGCGATGATGCGACGGAACAAGTCGGGCCGGAACCAGCCCATCGTCAACGCGGCCGCGCCGCCGGAACTGCAACCGATCACAGCATGTCCCCACGGGTTGGCCGTGAAGGCGATGTGCGGGTAGGCGGCCTTGACGTCGGCGTTGTTGAGCACCGCCGGCAGGACTTCGTCGTTGATGAACCGGGCCAGCCGGTCGGACATGGTGTCGTATTCGAGACCGCGCTCGCTGTTCTTGCCGTCGTTACCGCCGTTTTCGACCGCGATCGCGATAAACGCCGGCAGGCTGCGGTTCGGATCCTTGGAGATGGTCAGGTTGTCCAGCGCGTTGCGCACCAGGCCGAGTTGACCCGGCCCGTCATGGATGATGAGAAAGGGCGCCCTGGTGCCGTCTTTGTACGCGGCCGGCACATAGACGAAGATTTTCCGTTCCTTGCGCACGGCCTTCTTGTCCGGCTCGAGCGTGGTGTCGTCGCCCTTGAAAATTTTGCTGTCTGCCAGGGCCATCGAGAACTCGAAGTTCTTTCCCTTGGGATTGCCCTTGTCCGTGAGATCGGGGTCCGTCTTGTAATCGGGACCGATGGTAAAATCCCCGTTGCCTTGCGTGCCGGGGTTTTCGGTGTACGTATCGGCAGCCGATCCTTTGTGGGCGGACAGACCGACGATTCCAACGGCCACACAGGAAGCACAAAGCGAGAAGAATTTGGGTTTCAGCATGGACAAGGACTTAGAGCATTTGGGAGAGGATTCAAGCGGGAAGTGGTTTCGGGTTCGGCGAGGGGCGCATCTCAGTTTCTTGCAAGTAGCTCGGCAAGAAAATTCCGACCGGGTTTTAGGAGCGCGGTTGTGGCGAAGCCCAGCCGCAGCAAGTCCGAATTCACAAATGCTCCGGACAATTCTATTCACGCTGGTTTGGCATTGCCGAACCCGCTGCGACTGGTCCTGTGGACACAGTCGCGCTCCATTGAAAATCCTAACGGAACTCCGTCACAGCCCAAGGGCTGCAAGAAAGTCAGATGCGCCCTTCGGCGGGTAACCACCGTTTGTTGCGGAGAGAAGAGAACAACGCATGATTCAAATTAAGATTTCGCGTTGTGGATTTCCGCCCGGCTTACTCCGCCCGTCCGGTCAACTGCGGCTGTTTTGTCGGTCCAAACGCCACGTTGGCTTCCGAGTCCAACGTTACCTGGTCGCCGTCAAACTTCAGGGTGAGCGTCGTCTGGAAGGGCGTTTCGTACGCGCACAGTTTAATCACGCAGGTGTTATCAGCCGGCCACGCGAATGTGCCCGCGGTCGGTTCGTCGGGAAATTGCGCCAGCCGCCCTCCCAGCAGCGGCGCCCGGGATTTCTTCCATTCCTGATGGCCGCAGGGGATCGTGACTTCCTTGCCGTTCATCCGGGCCGTGAGCGTCAGCGTCTTGCCGGAATCCGACGACGTGAGCGCCAGGCTTCCGATCTTTTGGTCGTTGTCGGGAAAGACAAATTTGCGATTCAGAGTTTTGCCAGCCAGGGGAGATGTCGCTGCACCTTGGGCGGGGCGAAGTTCAAGATGCGAAAGTTTCTCTGTCAGTTGCTTGCCGGCAGCGCTGTCGGCCTTCAGTTTCTTCGCTTGGAACGCGGGCAGCAGCTTGTCCCAAATCACGTTCAGCACGGCCTGCATGTCCTTGACGCCGCTGGTGATCGCCACCACCGCGTCCTGATCAGGCATGACCACGCAATACTGCCCGAACGCGCCGTCGCCGCGATACGCATTGTGCCGACAGCGCCAGAATTGGAAACCGTAACCTTGATTCCAATCGCTCTTCGGATTGCTGCCGTTCGAGGTCTGTTTCGACGTGGCCATCGCCACCCATTCGGCCGGGAGCAGTTGCCTGCCGTTCCAACTGCCGCGTTGCAGGTAAAGCTGGCCGAGCTTCGCGATGTCCTCCGTGCGCACGCGCAGCCCGTAACCGCCCAGGGAAATGCCCTGAAAGTTCGTGTCCCAAACCGGGTGCTCGATGCCGAGCGGCGCAAACAGGCGCGGCCGGAGAAAATCGAGAACGGTCTGGCCGGTGACCTTCTGGACGATCGCCGACTGCATGAATGTGGCCGCGGTGTTGTATTTGAAGTGAGTGCCCGGCAGATGCGGCACCGGCTGGGCGAGAAACGACTTCGGCGAGACAACATCCGGCGCCGCGGACGGCTCGTCCTGATGGCCGGTGGACATCATCAGCAGGTCGCGCACGCGCATGGCTTTGAGATTAGCGCTTGGGTTCTCCGGCGCATCGTCGGGGAAAAATTTCAGGACCTCGTCGTCGATGCTCAATTTTCCCTCCGCGACTGCAAAGCCCACGGCGGTCGAGGTGAAGCTCTTGCTCAACGAGTAGAGCACGTGATTGTGTTCCGCGTCGTAGGGAGCCCACCAGCCTTCGGCGATCACTTGGCCATGGCGCACGACCATCAGACTGTGCATGCCGTCGATCTGCTGATCGAGCGCGTTCGCAAGGTCCAACATCGCGGCGGAGGAAACACCCTGTGCTTCGGGAGCGCTGCGTGGTAAAGGGCCGGCGGCGTGCGACGCGGGCACAGTTCTGGCCAGAAGGACGACGAGGAGGCAGAATCGGGTCAAGTTATTCATGGGAGATCGGATCGCTTCTTATCGAACGGCGGGCGGGCTGTCACGAACGGAATTGTCGGAAGCGAACCACCCCACCGCATTTACCACGAGGGAAATCCGGGGTGATCAGACTTATTTCTGTTGGGACGCCGGGGATTCAACGCGGTAAAGATCAGTCTTCGTTCTCAAATAGAACGCTTTGCCGGACACCGCGGGCGACGCCATAAAACCATTCGCCAGTGTGTTGGTTGCGAGAACCTCGAAAGTGCGGCCAGGTTTGAGAACGGTGGTCGTGCCATCCTGACTGAAGAAATACAGCCGGCCGTCCGCGTAGATCGGCGAGGCGGCGTATTTGCCGCCGATGCGTTCCGTCCAAACCACGTGGCCCGTGGCAGCATCGACGCAGGTCACGAAGCTCTCCTCAGCCGCCGTGTAGATGAGACCATCCACCAGAAGCGGCGAGGCGTATTTGCCCACGTGGGTGTTGAGTTTCCACACGACATGCGTATCGGTCACGTCGCCGTGACCGTCGGGCTTGACCGCCCAGAGTTCCCTTTTCATCAGGCCCGTGACCAGGAAGACCAGGCCCTGCCCGTAAACCGGCCGGGGCGCGACCGACCAGTCGTTGTATTGAACCTTCCAGAGCTCCTTGCCGCTTCGCGGGTCGTACCCGTAAGCCGCCTTGGCGCCGGAGCTGAACATTTGAGGTGTTCCTCCGACGTTCGCGATCAAGGGCGTGCTGTGGGCCTTGCGCAAATCACCATCCCTGGCCATCGGTCCCGGCACATTCTCGTCGTTCCATGCGACCGAGCGGTTTGTTTTCCAGACGGTCTCGCCGGTTTTCTTGTCGAGAGCGGCGATGTACTGGAGATCGGCGCCGTCGAACGTCAGGATCAACAGGTTCTCGAAAGCGATCGGCGACGAAGAGGCGCCCCGGTAATGGCGGCAGGGCAGATCGTTTCGTTTCCAGAGAACCTTGCCCGTGGTTGTGTCGAGACACGCCGTCCCGACGCTGCCGAAATGAACATACAGCCGGCCCGGTTCGATCACGGGCGAGGGCGTCGCGTAGCAATTCATGGAAGCGCCGTTTCCCAGCGGCTCGGGGTTGTCAGTGTGAATCACCTTTTCGTTGAAGCGAACCTTGCCGGTGTCCGCGTCCGCACCGATGACGAAGTAATCGTGGCCGTCCTCGGTCGCCGTGGTCAGCCAGACCTGTCCGCCCATGACCACCGGAGTGGACCAGCCGCGATACGGAATCTCCGTTTTCCATTTGATGTTGTTGGTCTCGCTCCAGTGCAGCGGAAGACCGACGGGTTTGGAGTCCACCGGCGCGGAGACATGGCCGTCCCCGGTGGGCCCGCGGAATTCCGGCCAGTCGGCCAGCGCGGACGGGCAGTCAACGGCGAGCAGCGCCAGCGCAGAAAGCAATCCGCAGTGTCTGATAACCGCGGACGCTTTTTCGGAATAGAAGGACGGGCCTTTGGTCGGGTTCATGGCGGCAGGGTAAAAAGGACGTTGCGCGAAGTCAACGACGCCGGCCTCTGCGTGCGATCAGGGGGCCGCCATCATTGCACGCCCGATGGGATTGTCACTTGAGGTTTGTGGCCGCATCTGTCCGGAAAAAGCGCCCGACCTAGGGCGTGGCCAGATGATGCGACCGTGCCCGGACATAACTCACGTCCTCGCGGTCGCTCGGCGCCGGATGAGGATTGGACATGAGCCCGGGCGTCGTGGTCCGCAGCGCCGGCTTCTTCCACCGATGCGCTTCGGAATGGCTGTCGGCGAAGGAGAGCACTCCGGTTTTCCGATCGTGAAGAGCACCCGGAGCCGTGAAGAAACTCTGCGTGTTGGAGACGGGGATTTCAAACGGGGTGTAACAAATGCTGAGCGGCTCCGCGTCGATGAACACAAAGAGATCCGACGGCCTGCCAAATTCGGAACCGCGTTTGTAAAACGTCACGGGAGGGACGGGCGCGTACTGCTCCACACCGCCGTTCAGATAATCATTCATCGAATAGCTCCGCAATTTGGGGACGCGCCGGTTCCCCACGGTATAGACGGTCCGTTCCGCGGGACACCTGTACACCGACGCGGCTTTGAGGTACGCGGCGAACGCGGCCCGTTTGGGATCAATCAGCGCGTTCGTGTCGGTGAAGCCCGGAGTGGCTCCGTGGATGGTGCTTTCGACCCAGTTCAATCCGCCTCCCTTGGGCGGAGCCCCGCGCACGTTCGAGGGGAGTCTGGTGTTGTTGTCATCCTGGTAAAAGGTCCAGGTGAGCAGCAATTGCTTGTGATTGTTGAGACAGGCGATCCGCAACGCCTGCGACTTGGCCCTGGCCAGGGCCGGCAGCAACAGGGCGGCAAGAATGGCGATGATGGCGATGACGACCAGCAGCTCAATCAGCGTGAAGCCGCGTCGGTCGGTTGAAACCATGCCGCAGACTGGACGGTTTGATGCATTTAGCCAAGGTCCAAAAGCGCCCTGCCGGCAAAAGGCACCCGGTCCTTTCCGCTCGTGGAACAGGGGAAGCGTTTCGTCGGACTCCTGGAATACTGTGCGTCGGAGATGCCAGGCGCGGGGTCTGGCACGACCTGGAGAGCAATGGGGGTTCACTCCTTCCGGCCATCACCGGCGGCGCCGTTGCCGGCTGAATTTCGCGCCCGAATGAGAGGACGGAATCTGCGGCTGCGCGGGTTGCGACCGGTATTTTTGCGGTTGATTTTGAAAGCGTGATTGCGGGCGCGGGGAGTGACGCTCCTTGGGACGATGGCGGTCGTCGCGTTCCTTTCTTTCTTCGCGGGCCAGCCGGAAATCCACCTGCTTCTTGAAGCTGTCCACGCTGGCAATCTGCACCCGCGCCTGGTCGCCGAGGCGGATCACACGGCGATTGCGCCGTCCGGTCAACTGGCCGCGCGCCTCGTCGAATTCGTAGAAGTCATCCGCGAGGCTGGAGCAGTGAACCAGCCCGCTCATCGCGAGGCCGGGCACATCCACGAAAAAACCGAAGTTGCGCACGTCGGTTACCAGCGCGGGATACACCGGCGGTTTCGCCATCCGCAACTGCGCCTTGAGAAACGCGTACATCTTCACGTCCTTGCTGTCGCGTTCGGCGTCGGCGGAATTGCGTTCCGTGTCGGAGACATGCCCGGCGGTTTCCTCGAGGGAATGCGCCGGTCCCTGGCTCTTTTCAAACAGCGCGCGATGCACCACGAGATCGGCGTAGCGGCGGATCGGCGAGGTGAAGTGCGTGTATCTGGCCTTGGCGAGGCCGTAATGACCGAGCGGTTCGACCGCGTAACGCGCGCGCATCAGTGACCGGAGAAAACCAATCTTCAGCGCCGCCCCGATAGGTATGGTGTCGAGCTTCTGCAACAGCTTCGAGACCTCGGGGCGCCGGGTGAGATTGCCGCACGGGATTTGATGGCTGAGCACGTCTTCGCGAAATTCGTTCAGACGCCGTTCGTCCGGTTCCTCATGCACGCGATAAATCGCCTTCTGGCGCTGGCTCATCAGCCGCGCGGCCACGGCTTCGTTGGCGAGCAACATGTATTCCTCGATCAACTGATGCGAGACGTCGTTCTCAATCTTCTCGATGCACAACACGCGGCCCCGGTCGTCCAGCCGGATTTTCGTTTCGGGAAAATCCAGCGCGAGCGATCCGTCCTTGAAGCGCCGCCGCCGGATCTTTTGCGCCAGTTCATGCGCGTCGTGCAGCATTCGTTCGATGCCACCCTGTGGCGGGCGCTGCAGGATCTCGAACACCTCCCGGTAGGTGAAACGCCGTTGCGAATGAATCACCGCCGCGTAAAACCTCGTGCTCAACACCCGGCCATCGTCCGACACCAGAAACTCGACGCACTTGGTCAGGCGATCCGCGTCCGGCTTCAGCGAGCACAGTTCGTTGCTCAACGCCTCCGGCAGCATCGGGATGACGCGGTCGACAAGGTAGGTCGAATTGCCGCGTTTGCGCGCTTCCACGTCAAGCGCGCTGCCGGGCTTCACGTAGTGCGACACGTCGGCGATGTGGACCCGGAGCCTCCATTGATCCTGCGAGGCGCGCTGCAGGCAAATCGCGTCATCGAAATCCTTGGCGTCGTCCGGATCAATCGTGACGACCTGGTGCCGGCGACAATCTTCGCGCCCGGCCAGCTCCTGCGGCGCGACAGTCGTCCCGATGGCGCGCGCCTCGGCGAGGACGTTTTTCGGAAAGTGCAACGGGAGCTGGTACTGGCGCAGGACGGACAGCATGTCCACGCCCTCCGCGTCCGGCGGGCCGAGGACCTCGACGACCTGTCCTTCGGGATTGGAGTTCCGCGTTTTCCATTCCTGTAACTCGACCACGACCTTGTCGCCGATGTTTGCGGGCCGGCCCACGTCGCGCGGTTCAGGCACATAAATATCGTGCCGCATGCGCGGGTCATCGGGAATCACGTAAAGAAACTGCCGTCCGCGTTGGAGCGTGCCGACGATCTGCGTCCGTTTCCGCTCCAGGATGCGAATCACTGAACCCGTCTCCTGCGCGGCGCCGCGCTCGGGTCGCAAGCCGCGCGGCCGGACCTCGCGGCGCACCAGCACGCGGTCTCCGTGCAGCGCGGTGGCCGTGGCGTTCTCGGGAATCATGATCTCCTTCAACCCCGCATCGTCGGGCTGCAAAAAGCCCTTGCCCTGACGATTGATCTGAATCCGGCCCGGAATGAGATCGGCCTCCCGCGATTGGATGTAGCGATTGCCTTTCGTGCGAGCGATCCGTCCCGCCTGTTCGAGTCCGCGCAGCACGCGCTGCAACTCCTGCTGGCGGTTCGGCGGCCATTGCAGTCGCCGCAACAGTTCCGGCACGTTGGATGGCGCGTAATCTTTCCGGCCCAACAATTTTAAAATCAGTTCTTCCATGAGTTGTATTTCGCCGATGGCGGATCACGAACTCTTCACGCCCACCATGACTGAACGTTCGGGCTTTTCCAACACCGAACCCGGTTTACTTTGCGGACCCGTTCACGCCACGCGCGTCAGGATACGCTTCTGACGGCGACGGACCGATGGAGGTAAAACCCGAATGCTTTCGCAGACCTTCGGGTCCAGTGATTTGTCGGTGGGCATCGGATTCCTGCGACGCCGATCCGACCACGCGCTGACAGGCAGCCATCAGATCCG
>DATNDF010000128.1 GCA_035607015.1 Candidatus Angelobacter sp.
TGATTCTCGGAAGGCGCGATGAGCCTATGTTCGCAACCGTTTAGCCTCTTGGAGAACACATCCCGCGCCTTGCGGTCATAGACGATATAAACGATGCCCATGCCGCCCTGCAAAATCCGACGGACTTCCCAGCGCTCTTGGATCACGTCGCCGATGTTCCAATTTGAAGCGCTCACGTTTGCAGTCGGGTTAAATCAATTCTTCGCCCCCGCAAGTTCCTCCTCGAAATCCACGATCTCTTTGATCTGCACCAGAAACCAACGGTCGATTTTCGTCAGGTTGAAAATCTCCTCGATGGTGAAGCCGGCGCGCAGGGCGTGGCGGATGAAGAAGATGCGTTCGGCGTTGGGCACGCTCAGTTTGCGGCTGATGACGTCGCGCGGGAGGATGTCGCGGTCGCCATAGACTTCTGTGCCGATGCGCCACGGCTTGCCGTCGCCGCCCAGGCCGCTGCGGCCAATCTCCAGCGAGCGCAGGCATTTTTGCAGGCTTTCCTTGAACGTGCGCCCGATGGCCATCGCTTCGCCGACGCTTTTCATCTGCGTGGTGAGCGTGGGGTCGGCCTGCGGGAATTTCTCGAAGGCAAAGCGCGGAATCTTGGTGACCACGTAATCAATGGTCGGCTCGAAGCTGGCCGGGGTTTCGCGCGTGATGTCGTTTTTGATTTCGTCGAGCAGGTAGCCAACGGCGAGCTTGGCAGCGATTTTCGCGATGGGAAATCCGGTGGCCTTGGACGCGAGCGCGGAGCTGCGGCTGACGCGCGGGTTCATCTCGATGATGACCATGCGGCCGTTCTCGGGGCTGACGCCGAACTGAATGTTCGAGCCGCCGGTCTCCACGCCCACGGCGCGGATGACGGCGAAGCTCTGGTCGCGCATGATCTGAAATTCCTTGTCGGTCAGCGTCTGGATGGGTGCGACGGTGATGCTGTCACCGGTATGGACGCCCATGGGGTCAAAGTTCTCGATGGAGCAGATGATGACGCAGTTGTCGGCCTTGTCGCGCATCACTTCCATCTCGTATTCCTTCCAGCCGAGGAGGGATTCTTCGATGAGGATTTCGTTCACGGGCGAAAGCTCGATGCCGCGTTTGGCGATCTCCTCGAATTCCTCGCGGTTGTAACCGATGCCACCGCCCGTGCCGCCGAGCGTGAACGCGGGCCGGATGATGAGCGGGAACTTGCCGATCTTGTCGGCCACGGCGCGGGCTTCGTCCATGTTGTGCGCCGTGCCGGAGATGGGAACGTCGAGGCCGATGCTCAACATGAGGTCTTTGAAAATCTGGCGGTCTTCGCCTTTCTGGATGGCCTCGGGTTTCGCGCCGATCATCTCGATGCCGTATTTGTCCAAAACGCCGGAGCGGTGCAGGGCCATTGCGGTATTCAAAGCGGTCTGACCGCCGAGCGTGGGGAGCAGGACGAGTTTGTGCGGTCGGGTGGCACGGCCAACCTGGCCGTGCTGGTCGGCAACCTGCCGACCAGAACCGGCGGGCAGGTTGCCCGCCGGAACGGGCTCATTGCCCGCTCCACCCATTTCTACAGGGACGCCCATCTTCCGCATTTCTTCCAACTCGCGGACGATGATTTTCTCCACGCACTCGGGCGTGATCGGTTCGATGTAGGTGCGGTCGGCGAACTCCGGATCAGTCATGATGGTGGCCGGATTGGAGTTGATGAGGACGACGCGGTAGCCTTCTTCGCGCAACGCTTTGCAGGCTTGCGTGCCGGAATAATCGAACTCACACGCCTGCCCAATGATGATGGGGCCGGCGCCGATGATTAACACGGAATGGATGTCAGTTCTTTTTGGCATCTGAAAAATCTTATCGCCGTCGCGCCACTGGTGCGGTGAACCGCCGCGGTTTACCGAGCCGCGGTCCGCGTTTGGGCTTCAGTTCAAACGGCTACGGATGAAACACGGAACGGCTGCAATTGGCGAATGTTTTTTGCCTGAAAGTGAGCGTGGCATCCGTCGCGCTTGACGGACGACGAAATTGGCTGTGCTGTAGCGCGCATGATTCCTTTGAAACCCGGCGGAGCCCGAACGATTTCCGGACCGCAACAGCGGGTTCTTGCGTCGTTGGAGCGATTCGTCCTGCCCGGTTTGGGTTGTTTTCTGGCGTTCCTCGCTTCCGCTGCCGACCCTGAAACCCCGCATCTCTGGCATCCGGTTCGGGATGACGTTTACCTCCAGGAGATCGGACGAAAGGTATTGTCCGATGAACCGCTCAATACAGTTGCCGTGTTTGCACAGAAGGTCTATGTCGGTTCCGGCAAAGGACTTTACCGGCTGAACGACGACAAACTGGAACCGGTCCGCGAAATGCGCGAACCCGTTCGCCGACTCGTGACCACGCGCGATGCGCTCTGGGCAATGACGGGTCGCGGACTGTACCGCCTTCAGGGCGGAACGTGGAAAAAGATTTCCGATGAGCCGGTGGCCGATGTGACCGGGCATCTGAGCGAGGTGATCGCCGCCAGCGGCGCCCGCTTGTGGCGAGTGCACGGCGACCAGATCGAGGCGTTGTCCACCAACGAAGCCCCCTTTGCGATCAATCGCGTGATCTCTCATTGCGAGACACTGTACGTGCAGGGCGGTGACCGTCTGACGTTCGTCAATGGCCAGGGGTTCGGCGGGCTCGACGTTTACAGCTTTGCCGCGGATCAAGGCTGGGATTGGGGTGATCTGCCGTCGCGAACAGTTCGTGACGCATTGAGCCTGGGGAAGGAACTTTATCTCGCCACCGATCGCGGGCTGGGCGTGTGGCGCGGAATGGTGCTGGCGTCGATTCGCGGTGAACAAGGTTTGTGCTATGAGGACACGACCTGTCTGGCGCGCGGGTTCACGAATGATTTGTGGATCGGCACAATCCGTGGCGCGATTCGGATGACGAATGGCCGGTTTCATTATTTTGCCGGACAACGCTGGCTTCCGGCTGATCGCGTCAATGCGATAGCCGCCGACGAACGCACCGTGTACATCGCCACGCCAGACGGGCTTGGGATCATCGAGTACGAACCTTACACGCTGTCGAAGAAAGCGGCCTATTACGAACGGCATCTTGAGGAATGGGGCCAGAAGCGGCTCGGCTTCACGCACAAACTCGAATGGGACGACGGCCTGAAACAATACGTCCGCGAAATCAGTGACAACGACGGCGGTTACAGCGGCGACTATCTCGCCGCGCAGTCGTATCGCTACGCCGTGACGAAAGATCCCGAAGCGCACAAGGAAGCGGTGAACACGTTCCAGGCGCTGCGCTGGCTCGAAGCGATGACTGGCATTCCCGGATTCCCCGCGCGCGCGGTCTGGGTGAAAGGATCGTCCGACCACAAATCCATGAGCGGCTCCGGCGGTCTTCCGGCGGAATGGCACGACACCGCCGACGGCCGGTTCGAGTGGAAGGGTGACACTTCGAGCGACGAGATCTGCTCCCACTTTTACGCGACGACTCTGTTTCTGGAACTTGCCGCCCAAGGCGAAGAAAAGGAGCAGGCCAGACAACACCTCGCGAAAATTGCCGCCCACCTGCTCGACCATCACTGGCAGTTGATCGACTTTGACGGCAAACCGACACGCTGGGGGCGTTGGGACCCGGAATACTTTGCAACGGACGAGGGACGCACTGACCGTGGCCTGCAAGCGCTGGAGATCCTTTCGTTCATGAAGACCGCCGCGACACTGACCGGCGACGCGAAATTCGCCGCGGCGTATCAAAAGCTCGTCGAGATGGGTTACCCCGAATACACGGTGCGCCAGCGCAACACGCCGCCGCCGCCCGAGAACATTTCTCATTTCGAGGACCAGCTCGCGTTGTGGTGTTATTGGAACCTGCTCCGGTTTGAGAAGGACCCGCAACTTCGCTCGATTTATCGACGCAGCCTGGAACGCAGCTACGAAGTCATCCGCGTCGAACAAAACCCGTGGTACAACTTCGTGTATGGCGCGCTCACCGGAAACGATTGCGAAGTTGGACCGGCGGCGAATCATCTGCGCGGGTGGCCGCTCGACCTGGTGGTCTGGTCGTACCAGAATTCGCATCGCGCGGATCTCCGCACGCCGGCGGGTTACGTCGCCCTGAACGGCGGTTCGCGAACCTTTCTGCCACGCGAGACCGAACCGCTGAGATGGGACCACTGGTTGATGCAAGCCGACGGGGGCACGGGCGGCCGCGATGTCGCCGAGCCTTCGGGCTGGTTGCTGGCCTACTGGATGGGGAGATACCACGGCTTCATCGAAGCGCCGACCGTCACGGACCCGAAGCTGCTGGTTGTCGAACGCGGACGCACTCGCGCGTTGGCAGTGACACCGTATTCCGGCCCGCCGCGGCCGGTGGGTTTTTGAGCCGTCTTGGCCGCGCCACAATTTCCCCGCGCTCAAAAAAGTTTTTGCTGGTTCCCGGCGGCCGCCTTCAGGCCGAGTTTCTTGTAACTCGATTCCGTTGCCACCCTGCCCTGCGACGTGCGGTTCAAATAACCCTCCATGATGAGGTACGGTTCATAGACTTCCTCGATGGTGTCCGGCTCTTCGCCCACCGCCACGGCCAGCGAGTTGATGCCAACCGGTCCGCCGCCGAACTTCGTGATGACCGCTTCGAGAATGCGCTTGTCCATTTCGTCGAGGCCGTTCTGGTCAATCTCCAGCATTGCCAGCGCCTTGTCCGCCACGGCGGAAGTGATGCGGCCGTCGTGTTTGACCTGGGCGTAATCGCGAACGCGGCGCAGCAGATTGTTCGCGATGCGCGGTGTGCCGCGACTGCGCCGGGCGATTTCGTGCGCGCCTTTGTCGTCCACCTCCACGTTTAACAACCGCGCGGAGCGGACGATGATACTCTGCAATTGATCTGCGTGATAATAATCCAACCGTTCACGCATCCCAAAACGCGTGAGCAAGGGCGCGCTCAAAAGTCCGCTGCGCGTCGTAGCGCCGATGAGCGTGAAGCGCGGAAGATTCAGGCGAACGCTGCGGGCGTTCGGGCCTTGATCGATGATGATATCGAGTTTGAAATCTTCCATCGCCGGATAGAGGTATTCCTCGATGGTTTTTTGCAGGCGATGGATTTCGTCAATGAACAGCACGTCGCCCTCTTCGAGATTTGTGAGCAGGCCGGCAAGGTCGGCGGCCTTCTCGATGGTCGGACCGCTGGTGCTCTTGAGATTGGCGCCCATCGCCTTTGCGAGGATGTTTGCGAGTGTGGTCTTGCCGAGACCGGGGGGGCCGTTGAGCAGGATGTGGTCGAGCGCCTCACCGCGTTGCTTCGCGGCCTGAACGGCGATTTCGAGCCTCTCCTTGACCCTGGCCTGGCCGGTAAATTCAGAAAAGAGCGACGGACGAAGCGTCAACTCGAGCGCCGCGTCGGGCTTTGCCAGGACATCCGAAATCATCCGTTCCGCCATCGCGCGACAGGATGCGAGAAGGTGAAACCAGCGGCAAGGGGAAAGACGGACGAACCGTTCCGAAAATGTTGAAAACAGATTTTATTCGTTTACCCTCGGGTCATGTCCCCAAACCGGCCGGCCAAACCGCCTCTCGACATGAAAGAGTCCACGCCTAAATCACCGGAGAAATCGCAACCCGGTCTTACCCGCCGCCACTTCATCAAGACGGGCGCCGCTGCGGCGCTCACCGCGGCTTCGTGGAACCGTGTCCTCGGCGCGAACGAAAGGGTGAACGTCGGCGTCATCGGGTTCGGGCTGATCGGCCGCATTCACACGCGCAATTTCAAGGCGCAACCGGACGCGCAGGTCGTGGCAGTCGCGGAGGCGTATGGGCCACGGATGGAAGCGGCGGCCGGACTGGTCGGCGGCGGCCTTGCGAAATATCGCGATTTCCGAAAATTGCTGGACGATAAAAACATCGATGCCGTCGTCGTCGCCACGCCGGATCATTGGCACGCGTTGATGACCATGCTGGCCTGCGCCGCGGGCAAGGATGTTTACGTCGAGAAACCCTCGTCTTTGTTCGTGCGCGAAGGACGATGGATGATCGACGTGGCCCGCCGCTACAAACGGGTGGTGCAGGTGGGCACGCAGCAGCGATCCGGCGCGCATTACCAGCGGGCGCGCGAATTGGTTCGGGGAGGACGGATCGGCAAACTCGTCTCGGTACAGGTCAGCTACTTCCGCAACGTATCCCCCGGCTTCGGCCATCCGCCTGACGGAGCCCCGCCGCCAGAGCTGGATTACGACGCATGGCTCGGCCCGGCACCGCAACGGCCTTACAATCCGAATCGCGCCATTTATCACTTCCGCTGGTTCTGGGATTATTCGGGTGGCCAGATGACGAACCTGGGCCAGCACTCGCTCGATGTTGTGCATTGGTTCACCGGGGTCAAAGGGGCGAAAGCCGTGACGAGCGCCGGAGGACGACACTTCCTTGAAGACAACTGCGAGGTCCCGGATACACAGGACGCAATCATCGAGTATCCCGGCTTTCAAGCCGTCTGCCAGTGGCGCGAATGCGCGGCGGGAGTGGCGGCGACCGGCATGGGCGGACTGGTATTTCATGGCACAAAAGGCACCCTGCTGCTCGGTCGCGACGGCTTTGAGGTCATTCCGGACAAAAAGGAAAACCCCATCAACATCGTCGCACGCATCATCGGCGGCCATCCGGTCGGCGGCCCGCAACCAGTGCCCGAGCCGCCAAACCAGTTCTGGACCGAACCCGCAAAGGAAACGTCGGGCGATTGGAAGGACCAATACGTCCAGCACGTCCGGAATTTCCTCGATTGCGTGAAGTCGCGGAAGCAACCGAACTCGGATTTGGAAAGCGGCCATCAGGTGGCAACCGTGTGTCACCTGGCGAACATTTCGTTAAGGACCGGTCGAAAAATTCACTGGGACGCGGAAAAGGAAGAAATCATTGGCGACCTGGAATCGGCAAAGATGCTTGCGCGTCCGTATCGAAAGCCCTGGGATGCGGACCTGCGCGCGCTGGGCGTGGTTTAGCGCAACGGTCTGCGGCGGGGGATTTACGCTAGAATTCCAACCGATCTATGAAACGACGACAGTTCATCAAACGAATGGCTCAGACTGCGGCCGTGGTTTCAACCAGCGCCCTGTCCGCCCGACGGGTCCTCGGCGCGAACGAACATGTTCGCATGGGCCTGATCGGCTGCGGAGGGCGCGGAATGTTCGACGCGAAGCTGATGCGCGACGCGTCCAACGTCGAATTCGTCGCCGTGTGTGATTTGTACCCACCGCGGCTGGCCGAGGCCAGGGAATGGGCCGGACCTTCGGCGAAGGCGTACAAGGACTTTCGCCGTCTGCTCGAACAAAAGGACGTGGACGCCGTCCTCATCGCCACGCCCGACCATTGGCACGCGATACCCACCATGCTCGCCTGTCAGGCCGGCAAGGACGTGTACGTGGAGAAACCGCTGAGCCACAATGTTCGGGAAGGCCGCGCCATGATCGAGGCGGCACGGCGGCACAACCGCATCGTTCAGGTGGGAACCCAGCAACGCTCCGCGCCGCATTATGCGGAAGTGGCGCGCATCATTCAAAGCGGTGAACTGGGGCGCGTCCACTTCGTGCGCATCTGGAATTACGTGAACATGTACCCGGACGGGATCGGACGCGCGCCTGATTCCGCTCCGCCCGAAGGTGTGGATTGGGACATGTATCTCGGCCCCGCACCGTATGTTCCGTTCAACAAGAATCGCTTCGTTGGCACGTTTCGGTGGTTCTGGGATTACGGGGGTGGGCTGGTCACGGACTTCGGCATTCATCGTTTCGACAGCATGCACCAGATCATGAACGCGGTCGAACCGATGAGCATAAGCGCGTCGGGCGGGCGCTACGGGCTGACCGATGGCGCGGAAACACCCGACATCGTGCAGGTCACTTACGAGTACCCCGGCTTCGTGCTGAGCTACGAGGCCTCCATGTTGAACGCACACGGCGCGGGCGGGCGGACGCCCGGCAAGAAATATTACCAGGCTCGCGGCGCGGATGACCGGCCGCACGGCGAAGCCTATCACGGCACGAATGGAACGCTCATCGTGGATCGCCTGGGTTTTGAAATCTACCCGGAATCAGGCAACCCGTCAGGACCGGGTGCGGCCGGACGTGAGCGGGCCACTGAGGGCTTCCGAATGGCGCGAAAGGAAGTGTCCGCCGACGACGCCACGGCGCTGCACACGCAGCATTTCATCGAGTGTGTGCGGTCGCGAAAGAAGCCCGCGGCCGACGTGGAGGTTGGCCATCGTTCCACGATCGTGTCGCACCTTGGGAATATTGCTTTTCGCACCGGTCACAAAATCCGTTGGGATGCGGCGAAGGAGCAGATCCTGGACGATGTGGTAGCTTCCAGGCTGCTCGGGCGACAGGCTCGGAAGCCCTGGGATATGATTTAATGCAATGAACGGACGCGAACCCACACGCCTGACTTCGTCTGCGATAACGCGACGGGAGATGTTTGGCTTGATGGCTGCCGCCGCGCCGCTTTGGTACGCTGCGCCATCACTATTCAGCGCGGAAGTCGTGACGCACAAGCGTCTCGGCGTTGGAACTTACTCTTACGGCCTTCACTGGCGGGCGGCTCGCGAAGAGAATCCGAAAGCCACGTTCAAGGATCCGCTCGGGTTTCTGGAGTACTGCCACAAACTCGGCGCGGGCGGCGTGCAGATGGTGATCGGTCCGCGCGATGCGAGTTACACGGCGCAGCTGCGCGCGCGAGCCGAAGGTTGGGAGATGTACCTCGAAGGCGACGCGAGACTGCCCAAGGACAGGTCGGATGTCCACCGGTTCGATGCCGAGGTACGAACCGCCCGGGAAGCCGGTGCGGAAGTTGTGCGCACGGCGATGTTGGGCGGGCGTCGCTATGAGACGTTCGATTCGCCGGAAGCATTCCGCCAATTCACCGAAACGTCATGGAAGTCACTCACGCTGGCCGAGCCGGTTCTCCGAAGGCATCGCGTCAAACTCGCCATCGAGAATCATAAGGACCGGCGGACGGCGGAGTTGGTCGATCTGCTCAAACGAATCAGCAGTGAATGGGTGGGGGTCTGCCTGGATACCGGCAACAATATCGCGTTGCTGGAGGACCCGATAGAGACCGTGGAAGCCCTGGCGACATACGCATTCTCCACACACCTGAAGGACATGGCCGTACAGGAATGCGAGGATGGCTTCCTCCTGTCGGAGGTTCCACTTGGCGAAGGCTTCCTCGATTTAAAGGGGATCGTTGAGCGTTTGCATAAGGCGAATCCGAAGATTCAGTTCAACCTTGAGATGATCACGCGCGATCCGCTCAGGATTCCGTGCCTGACAGTAGAATATTGGGCGACGATGCCGAACGTCCCGGCACGTGAACTGGCCGCGGCGCTGGCGATGGTCCGCCGGAATATTGCGAAAACGGCACTGCCCCGCACGACGGGGCTCGATCCGGACAGCCAATTGGCGCTGGAGGACAAGCACGTCAAAGCATCTTTTGCCTTTGCGCACGCGCGACTCGGATTGTGATCCGACGAGCGGCTTGCGAAGAAACTCCGATCGGAAAAGTCCGTTGGGACTTGAACCGGCCGACGAAAAAGTGTATTCGTTTCCCGCAACTCGGGAAGAAGTCGAAAACAAGCGACACCATATTGTAGTTTGCCGCATTGCAAATGCATCATTCTTGCATCGAAGCAGTAATTACCTTTTGCAAAGACCATGGGAAAACAGGCGCTATCTGCTGCAGTCGTGCGTGGCACCGCCAGTGCTAACCTATTCGTCACGTGCGACCGGAAAGATGACCAATATTTCAATCAAGAACCACACGCTCCGAGGATTCAGTCTAATTGAGCTGTTGGTCGTAGTGGCGGTCGTCGCGATCCTTTGCGGCATGCTGTTGCCGGTTCTTGCCAAAGCCAGGGGGCAGGCCCGACTCGCTCGTTGCATCAACAATCAACGACAGCTTCTTCTAACGTGGCATTTGTACAACGGCGACAATCGCGAGATGGCGGCCGCCAACGGTCATGGCATGGTGAGCCCGGGGATCAGTTTGAGTTCGAGCGCTTCGGGGAGCGGTTTCAAAAAATTCTGGGTGCCGGGCGACGACCATTTCTATTATCCGGCATTCACCAACGCCCAGTGGCTGACCGACCCGCAGTATGCCCTCTTTGGATCCTACGTCGGTTCCGCCTCCACATACAAATGCCCGGAAGACAGGGGAACCGTCACAATCCCCAACGTGGGTAAATTCCCGCATGTGCGCAGTTACTCGATGAATGAGTACGTGGGCTGGTCTCTCGATCCGGGCGAGTTGAATCCCGCGTACCGGACATTCACCAAATCGTCGGACATGCGAGCACCGGCGGACCTCCTTGTCTTTCAGGATGTTCATCCGGACAGCATCTGTTTTCCCGCATTTGTCGTGCGCATGCCGGGCGAACCGGACCAGTTCTACCATTATCCTTCCAGCCTGCACAACGAACGGGGTGTTGTGACGTTCGCCGACGGTCACGCCGAAGCGCATCGCTGGGCGGACCCGCGCACAAGACCGCCGGCAACCGGCGGATTGCTGGCGCATTGGAATGACTCACCGAACAATCCCGACCTCGCCTGGTTGCGGACGCACTCCAGCTACCGAGTTGACGTGCAGAATTAAGGACCGCCTCTTCGCTTGAATTTCGCCACGAGGCCGATCAACAACAGGGCCGCGCCCAGCGCGCAAATGATGGCTGCGCCGGTGGGCCAGTTGAATTTGAAAGACGCGTAGAGTCCAATAACGCTTGCCAGGACAGCGACCGCTTGTCCGAGGATGAGCCGCGCTCCCAGGGATTCCGCGAGAAAATTGGCGCAAACCGCGGGCACAATGAGGTATGAGAAAATCATCAACACCCCGCCGATCTGCACGAAGCTCGTCACCACCAGTCCGAACAACGCGTAGAACAGGAAATCCCACCCCCGGATCGAGATTTTTTCTGCGACGGCGCGCTCCGGTTCGAATGTGATCGTAAGAAACTTTTTTCGAAACACAAAATGCGCCACGGCGATCGCAAGATATAGCGCGAACGGTTTGAACACCTGCTCGGGCCTTTGCACCAGCAGCAAATCACCCACCAGCGTTTCCTTGAGTTCCTCGCTGCCGTTCGGGCTTTGATTCAGCAGCAGTATTCCAATCGCCGCCGCAACCACGTAAACAATTCCGATCAATGCTTCCTGAGGAACGTGCCGGTCGAGCCGGCGGGTCAGCGTGAAAATCGCTGCACCAATCAAGGTGAATGCAAACGACCAGGCGTACGTCTGCCAGTCGTGAGCGTCGTTCTTGAACAGGATTGAGACGCAAATGCCCAATGCGGCCACCTGCGCCAATGCCAGGTCCACAAAAATGATTTCCCGCCGAACGATGTGCAGGCCGTAGTACACCAGGATCCCGGGCAACAAAAGCGACGCGACCAGGGGCCAGAGCATTATTTCAAACATAATTTCTTTCCTTTTGGCAGGCTCCGACGACGCGATTTCCGTTTTTCATGCGAGTTACTTGGTGGTCGCTCCCGAGAACGATCTACCTGGCATTCTCGGCAAGTGCCTTTGCCAACGAATGCACCAGCACGTCCATCCACTGGACCATGCTGCCTTCGGTTCCTTTTGCCCCACCGGGATACGGGGCGAAATCAAGCACGGAAGCGCCCGTATGGGCGGCGACCGCTTCCGCGGTTTTATGGTTCAAATGGGGCTCCACGATGATGACGTGAATGTTGTCGGTTTTCATCTGCTGGATGACTTCTTCCAGATGCGACGGCGTGGGCGGGATGCCAGGTTTTGGTTCCAGATACAGGTCCATGCGCAGGCCGAATCGTTTCGCGAAATAAATCCACGAATTGTGGTAGGTCACGATGCGGTTTCCCTTGAAGGGTTGCAGCAGCTTCTCCCATTCCGCTGTCTTCGCCTCGAGTTGTTCGTCAAACTTTTTCAGGTTGGCCTTGAAGTATTCGCACGATTTTTCGTCGAGCACGCAAAACGAGTCACAAATGTGCCGGGCGACGATTTTAATGTTCGTGGGGTCGGTCGTGTAATGGGGATTACCCGCCGCGTGAAGGTCACCTTTGGAACGATCGAGCGAGCTTGGGACCTCCAGCAGCGCGATGCCTTCAACGCACGAAATGCGACCCGGCTTGCCGGATTCGAGCCTTGGGTTGCGCGCGCCTTCGAGCAACGGCGGGAGCCAGCCTATCTCCAGTTCGGCGCCACCTTCGATCAACGCGTCGGCCCGGTTGAGTTTCACGATGAAACTCGGTTTCGCATCCACGAAATGCGGATCCTCGGTTGGCTTCGCAAGCGTGGTGACTTCCACCCGATCGCCGCCGATTTCTTTCGCGATGGTTCCAAAGTCGGGCGTCGTGGCGACGACGTTCAGCCTTGCCTGTGCGGTCGGAACCAGCCACGTCCAGGTCATCAAGCCGGCCAGGAGGGAAAGTTTTTTCATTATCGGGTAATTCATTCAGGTGGGTGTTTCATCGGAAATGTGCAGGAGATCGCAGGTTAAAACTTGTGGGCCCCGTGAGCGCCCAGCAAAAACTCGAACTGCAACCAGACGGAATGCTCGTCACCGAACAACTGGCCGTGGTCGTAGTTATATTGCAGGCGGACTTTTGAAAACTCGCTGGGATAGAACGTCAGATTCGGTGAAATGCGAGTGCGGTCGTTGCGGAAGATGTCCAGTGCATCGTAGGCGCCGTCGTTACCCGACACGAACTCGCCGCGCAACCCCGCAGTCCACCGTTCCTTGAAACCCCATGTCGCCTGCGTGTAGAATCCCCAGTCGCGGAGCGTTTCCGCCGGCAACGCCGCGGGTGCATCCGCCCCTGCTTCAAAGACCTGATAGAGGGCCTCGGTCTGCCAGGAGACAAACGGGAAGCCCTTTTGCGCGGTCGCCGGCTTCCACTTCCAGTAGGTGTCCAGACCGTAGATTTGTGTTCGCGCATGAGGGCCGGTGTCGTTCGGGCCGAACGCCCCGGACGCGCCGACCACGAGCGTCTGCGAGTCGGTCAGATCAAAGGACGACGCGACACGCGGCACGTACAGCAAATCGCCCAAACCGCGAAGAGTGCGATCAGACGTCGCGCGTCCGTGAAACCTGTTGATACCCGCCGCGTCAGGCTCGCCCGGATTGCGAAAACTGAACGCCTGATCGCTCTGCCCGTTAAATACGCCGAGAAACGCCTCGGTGTAGAATGGCACCGGCACCAGCCATGAGGCCTGCACCCCGAGGTTGCGCAATCCTTCAGGGCCGAACGCCCGGTTCAGAATCAGCGGTTCGTCCACGAACGCCCACTGATGCGGATGTTGTGAATTCTGGCGGCCGAAGTTCGCAAAAAACTGTCCTGCTTTCAGCTGCAGGTTTGCCGGTAGTGAAGTGGACTGCACGTAGGTCTCCTCCAACTCAATGTCCGTGCCCTGATCCTTGTCCAGCTTAAGCACGATGTTGGCGAACCCCTTGAAGTACGGGTCCACCGCGCCGTCGAGCGCGATCTCCGCGTTGCGCATCGAAAAGCCGCGCTGGATCGGGTCATGGTCGCCGAGTTGAAGCTGGGCCGAGGGATCACGCGCAGTGGAGCCGCCGAGGTCCATCAACGCGTCAAAGCTGATGTTCATGTAGGCGGAGCCGGCGCGCATCACGGTCAACGGCTGGGCGGGCGACCAGGGCGTGGCGGCCTGAGCGGAAGAAGCGGATGGAACAGGCGCCGCGCCCGGCCGGTTGGTCGCCGCAGCCTGCTGTTGTCGCTGCATGGCTTCGATCCGTCTCTGCAACGATTCGATCTGCTGGCGTTGCTGTTCCTGGACTGTCTGAAAATTGCTCTGCAGTTGCTGCAGCTGCTTCTTGAGCTGCTCGATCTGGTCCGTGTCCTGGGCCGCCACCGACAGCAGGCCGAGATAAAATAAAAAACACAGCTCTAAAACGCTTTTCAACTTCATCGCTTCTCCGGGTCTGGCGCGGACACCGGGTGCCCGCGCGAAGGTTTACTGAAAGACAAACGACTAACCGACGGCGATCGCGGAGAAGGAGGCAGGAGGGGCCCGACTGGGTGACAAACGGAAATCGGCGGCTGAAACCGGCGCGGGCACGGGCGAACAATCGAGAATCGCGCAAAGGTCAATCCTCGGGGCCGCGGGAGAATGAGTGTCCGCGGCGACAATCTGTCCGTGCGCAAAGAGGCAGTAAACGCATTGATGACCGCTGGCATTACGGTCCGAATTGTGGGACTGACGGTGGGCCGGGCTTACGGCAATGGTGGCCGAAATCAAAAACACCAAGGCGAACAAACCAGCCAAGGCTGATTTTGCAATGAAGACGACGGATTTACGTTCCAGTTGCAAGCTGTTTGCAAAAAGAAACAGACCAACTCCGCTGGCGCAAGCCTTATTTTCCACCACGCCCACCGATTCAAAAAATGCCTCTCCGAAGATGCCCGTTGCTGTTTCGAGTTTTCCGTTGACGCACGCGCCCCGGGCGATAGCCTGCCGATGTGTCATCAAGACTGCTGCGAGGATTGGCGGTCGTTGCGCTCACGTTTGCGCTCGGCGGCCACTGGGCTCTTCTGCAGTCCGTTGCGTGGGTGACCATGGTCGCCGGCTATTCGCAAGCGGGACCATTCAAAGAGGCGCTCGTCAACACGTTTGACGGCAAACATCCCTGCCCGATTTGCAGGTTCGTCGCCCGGGAAAAGAAGTCCGAACAAAAACAGGAGACACAAAAGCTTCTGACCAAGCTTGATTTCTTTTTGCAGCCCTCGGGCCTGACTCTTTACGCTCCCCGCCGGATTCCGTCGCACTTCAGTGCGGTTTGCTTCTCTGATATGCCTGCTGAAGCTCCCCCCACGCCTCCCCCTCGCCGTCTCCCCGGTTAGCACCTTCCGATTCGTCCCGGCTTCGCCGCGTGGCGCAGCCACAATTTATTCCGTTATTTTGAGCGGAGCCTCCGGCTTCCTCGCAACCGTGGAGCATCTGAATGAAGATTT
>DATNDF010000129.1 GCA_035607015.1 Candidatus Angelobacter sp.
GGGATGCAACCGGCGAAATTGTTCTCCGCGTCGAAGAATGCGGCATTGCAGTCTGTGATCTGCGCGGCCTGTGTGAGCATCGAAGCGGGTATCGCTTTGGCGCCCCGCAGATGCCGGCATTCATCGAGGAGTTCGACGGCCCTCCGCGTCCAGCACGCCCAGTGACCGAGCAGACCACCCACGATCCGCAGTCGGACTTCACTGTGGCCCGTAGGAACCACGTGCTCCGTCAGAAGATCAACGACGATGGTGTCATCGTTGCCCGTGTAAAGCGCGATGTCGCCCGCGCGGCCCGCCGCGGCGACCGCGTGGACCACGTCGAGTGTCTGGTACCGGTTGAACGGAGCAATTTTGATCGCGACGACGTTGGGGATTTCCACGAAGCGTTTCCAGAAGGCGCGGGAAAGAACCCGTCCTCCGGCCGTTGGCTGAAGGTAAAAGCCGAACAGCGGAATTTCCCGCGCGACGGTTTCACAGTGAGCGACGAGTTGTGTGTCATCAGCGTCCTTCAAGGCGCCAAGCGAAAGCAGTCCGGCGTGATAGCCGGTCTCACGGGCGAAGCTTCCCTCGGTCACGGCCTGCTTCGTTCCGCCACAGATCCCGGCGATCCGAACGGTCTGTCCGTTCTCGCGCCGATCACATTCAGCAAGCGTTTCCGCTGCGAGTTCAAGCACCGGCTTGAACAAGGCGTGCTTTGGATCGCGGATTGCGAATTGGGTTGTGTGCACACCCACTGCGACACCGCCCGCGCCGGAGGCGTGATAATAGCGCGTCAACACCCGCTGACGTCGCTCGTCCAGCTTGCGCGCGGAAGTCAGCGCCAGGGGATGAGCGGGGATGACGATGCCTGCGCGAAGCTTCGCCGCTACCCATGCGGGCGGTTGGGAGAATTCGGCCATGTTCAGTACCGGCCGTCGCACACTTCGAAGTGCGTTGGTTTGTCCAGATAACGCCCGCCGTTCTTCACCCAATGTGCCGTCCAACGAATGATGCTGTCGAGCGGCGTGGCGGGAGCACCCAGTTCCGTGCAAAGTTTTGCCGGGTCGGAGAGCAGCGCCGTTCCCGATTCGCTGCCGGTAAATTTTGCGCGCCGGCCGAACAGCTCGGCGAACTTTGAGGCGGCCTCTCGCACGGATATGACTGTTGGACAGCAGAGGTTGAAGGCCGATGGCGGATTCGACGCCAGGGAAAGCGAACGAAGGATCATGTCACAGGCATCGCCCTGCCAGATGCAGTTGAAGCAGCCGTTCGCGAGGTCGATCGGCTCGCCGGCCCAGACCTTGCGCGCGATGTCCGCCAGTACCCCGTAACGGAGTTCAACGGCATAGTTCAGCCGAATCACGGCAACGGGCGTTCCGTTCTTCCGCGAACAATACTCGAACACGCGTTCGCGGGCGACCGCCGCGTTTGGATATTCGCCCAGCGGGGTCAGCGGATGCGACTCCTTCGCGCCCCCGGAATCCACCGGCACATGCGGATACACGTTGCCGGTGGAAAGCGCGACGATGCGAGCCGAGCGATAGCGCGCGGCAGCGGCTGCCGGCGCGAGGGTGTTCACCGCCCAGGTCATGGACGGATTCTCCGTCGTGCCAAATTTCAATCCGACCAGGTAAATGACATTCATTGAGTCGGGCAGATCGCGGATGTTGTCGTTCTCGAGCAAATCCGCGCGCCGGGTTTTGATCCCCTGCTCCTCGATTCGCCGACGCGCCGCCTCGCTGGAAAAGCGGCTCACGGCGATGATCTCGAGCTTCGAGCCGGCCGCCTCCGCGGCCCGTCGCGCCAGAACCCCCACTGTTGCGCCCATCTTGCCGCCCGCTCCAAGAATCACCAGCGGGCTGGAGACACTGCGGATGAATTCGATCAACACCGGCCCCGGCCGGGTCAGGACCGAGTCAAGCTGTTCTTCGGATTCGATGGGGCCAGTGGCCATGGTCGGTCAAAACAAACCGGTGCAATCCCCGCTTTTAGTCGCCGCCGCCCGATTCCGCAAGCGCGCGTCGCAGCGAGGGACCAACCAGCGGTTCCCGCTGTACGAAGGAAAACGGTGGAAACCTTGGTTTCAATTGAACCTTTTCTCGCTTCCCGCATTCCACTGGTTGTAAATGCTGGCAGTGGCTGAACGCGAAGAAATGCCCGTTCCACAGGCCAGGGCCGGAGATCCCGCCGCCTGGGATGCTCTTTTCAGGCGCTACCAACTGCCTCTTTACACCTATGTGTTTGAGTTGATCAAAGATGAGCAGGCTGGGCTCGATATTATCCAGGAAACTTTCATCGGCGCGGTGCGAAACATCGCCGGCCTGCGTGAGAATAAAAAGTTCGGGAGCTGGCTCTTTGGCATCGCTCATCAAAAATGCGTTCAACGCTGGCGTAAACAGAATCGTGAAAAGGACGCGCTTGAGGAAATTGCTGCCTCCCCGACTGAAGCTGATGATGATCCGGCACGCCTGCTCATCCGACAGGAACAGGAAGTCGAGTTTATGGAAACGCTGAATCAACTGCCGCCTGCACAGCGTTCCGTGGTGTTGCTGCATTTTATTGAGGAATTCTCAATCGAAGAAATCGCCGGCATCACCGGCGTGCCGCCCGGCACCGTGAAATCGCGCCTGCATTACGCCAAACAAGCACTCAGAAAGTTGTGGAAAGAGGAATCAAATGAAAAGTCCGCGTGAAGTTTTGTTGAAGCGACATCGCTCATCGAACCCCAGACTCGACGACCTTCGAACCAGGGTGTTGTCCGTCGCCTTGCCGAATGCAGCTCGCGACGCTCAACGAGAAAACCTTTTGCCGGTTCGAGCCGCGCTCGTGGTCTGGCGGCAACTGATCTGGCCGTGTCGCCGGGTCTGGGCAGGAATGGCTGCGCTATGGCTGGTGATGATCGCGATCAACGTCCTCACTCTCGACGAGCCGTTGGCGCGGAAAAAAGCGAGCCGCACGCCGATGGTGGATTTTTGGGCCTTCCTCGCTGAGCGAGAACGACTGCTCGTTGAAATGGGGGAAGCCGCCCCGCCACCACGACCACCGCAACCTGCGGCCGCTTCACGTCCAAGAAGCGAGTACCGCGTTGCAAATCGCGCACCGTGTTGAGATGCCAACCATGAAAGCTTCTGACAATCCGGCCGGATTGCGACGATCTGTTTTCGCGAGGTTCTGTCGCTGGCTGTTCAGTTGGAAGACACTTCGGCGTTCATTAGTCGCGCTGGCAGGGCTGATCACCTTGATCGCACTGCTGGTCACGGAGGAAAACTGGCGCGGCAAGCGGGACTGGGACAACTTCAAACGCGAGTGGGAGGCCAAAGGTGAACGATTCGATATCGCTTCCTTTATTCCGAAACCCGTGCCCGACGATCAAAACTTTGTGATGATACCGTTCTTTGCCCCATTACTTCAGAAGGAACGCAACATGGCCGCAGGCGAGTGGAAAGACACTAACGGGCTGCAAAGCTCATTGGACGTTTACGGCGGTGTTCACGGTAAGCGCGCTTTGTCCGGTAATCCTTTGTTTGGCAACCTGAAGGCAGGAGAACTTACCGATTTGCAGGAATGGCAGAAGTTTTACCGTGCCAACACAAATTTTACGGCCTCGCCGCGACCGCAGTATCCAGCAAAAGACGTCTTGTTGGCTCTAAAAAATTTCGAGCCGGTCCTGACTGAGTTACGCGAAGCCAGCCATCGCCCCGGCGCTCAGTTCCCGCTTTACCTGGACAGGTATCCCGGGCTGCCACTGATTCACCTCAGTAATCTCAGGGCCGTGGCGCTCGTCCTCCGGCTTCGCGCCACGGCTTTTCTCGCCGATCGCCAGAGCAGTGAAGCACTGCAGGACCTGCGAGTGAGTTTTCGACTGGCAGATTCCCTGCGGCCGGAACCGTTCCTGATTTCCCACCTCGTGCGACTCTCTCTTCTTGACGATTCGCTCAATGTCGTTTGGGAGGGATTGGCCCGGCATCAATGGAAGGAGACGGAATTGGTGGAATTGCAAACGATGCTGGCGTCGATCGATCTGTTTGCCGATTACGGCCGCGTCATGCGCGGCGAACGGGCTGGGAGCAACGTGCTGTTGGGCAGCTTGCGTCAAGAGAGACGCGTCTGGGCCGGATTGATTTACCAGAACCAGAAATGGATCAACCGCCTCTATCAGTTGAGAGTATTCCCTCTTATCGATGCCGGGCTGCACCGCGTCTATTTGATGCAAAGCAACCAGCTGACGAACGCGCCTGAAATCAGGAGAACCACGCCCTATAACATTCTCGCGCGCCTGCTGCTTCCAGCCATCGGCAAAAGCGCGGTCAAAACCGCGCGCGTCCAGGCGTTCCTCGATCAGGCGGCTGCGGCTAGCGCACTGGAGCGCTTTCGTCTGGTGAACGGGCAGTATCCGGAGAATCTCCAGGCTCTGGTTCCGCGTTTCATGAAAAGAATCCCACCGGACGTGATCAGCGGTAATCCGCTCCAGTACCGCCGCACTGACGCCGGGCGGATCATGCTCCGCTCGGCAGGCTGGAACCTGGAGAATGACGGCGCTGTGACAACCGATGGTCACGCGAAAACTTCAATTGAAGGCGCCAAGCGAAGCGACTGGGTCTGGACTTATCCGGTCAGCTCCGAGTGACATGTCGGAGTCGGCGAGCTCGCATAATCTTTTCTTTTACGCCTTCAGCCTGTCCGGAGTTGTCTGGAACGCCCGCGCCCGAAACAGAAAATCGACGATGTTTCCCTCGTGCGGCTGGAGCCAGTCGAGTTTGATGGTTGGGATGGGGCCGATGTTCAGGCGGTCGATGTTCGTGGCTTCGATGAGTTGCTGACTCCACGCTTTGTCATTCGTGATGGCGCTGCACACCAGCGTCTGGCCGATTTTTTTGATCATCTCGCCCTGCGGACATTGCACGACCGTCACGTAAGGAAACATGTATTCCGTTTGGGCAATCTTTCGATCAGGCGAATCGGCGTGAATCACCCACGACCGCAAATAAGCGCAACGTTCCTTCTCGACCAGGCGCGGGCCGAACTTAGCCGTCATGTCCGTCACACCGTCCTCTTTCATCTTCTCCAGGATGCCCGCGTGGATCGCCTGCGCCTGTCCGGACACCGTGAATGCAGCCAGACCCGCGGTCGGGTCTTCAGGGGGTTTCACATCGATCGGACCGAGCCGCTCCGCGAGTGCCTGCGCGATTTCCTTCGTGTGGCGTGAGGCCCATACTCCGGAACAATTGATGCAGCCGCGGCCGCTGTTCAGATAAACGCTGTCCACCATGAGGTCGATGTACTTCGGCCAGTTGTCCACTTCGTCGTCGCCGAGAATGATTTTGCTGAAGCCCGGCCCGTGGACCTGCACGCAGGGATTGCCATGATAGCGCTTCACTGTCTCGGTGCTGCCAAAGATTTTCACTCGCTGGACCTTGCTGACGACTTCGGCGCCCATCTCCGCGCCGCCGGGATAAACTCCGATCGCTTCGCGCGGCACACCGGCCTCGAAAAACGCCGCCGCCATCCGGTACGGCGTCCACGGCTCCTGCGGACCGGGCTTCAGGACGAGTCCGACCTGCATCGGAATCACCGGCAGCCAGAGCGTATGAACGCCCGGAGAATTCGAAGGCAGCACTAGGCCCAGCACCGGCGACTGTGCTTGATAACTGACCACAACACCGCGTCCTTCCTCGCCGTAACCGCGTGTGAGAACCTCGAGCGGCAGACCGCGCGTGAGGCAATCGAGAATTCGGTCCATGTTCGACAGCACAAAATGGTTTTTGGCCATGTTCGCCTTGCACATGTGCTCGGGCAGGCCGGTGGATGCCGATTGTTGCCGGGCGAAATCATCGGGCGACTGCTGGCCATCTCCCATCGGCAACGTGACGTCTTTGTAAAGATCAGCGGCCTTCTTCATCATCCGGACAAGCTGCGGGATGGGAATCTCGCGCAACACCTCGCGGGCGCGTTTCGCCTTTTTCATGTCCCTGGCTAGAAGACCGGGGTTGGCCTGGCTGACCCGGGCAAGCGTTTCGCCGGTTACGAAGTGGATGACGTTGTCGAGTTCGAGACTCTCGTAGGGTTGGCCCCATCGGAGCACAGGTATTTTGACCATACAGATGTGTCTATAACGGTGAAACCCGCCGCGGGTCTCGTGTGCGAACAGAATTGGCCATCGGAGGACATGCGATTCAAGCAAAATCTCCCGCCGGCATCATCGCGAACGGGTTTGTTGCTGCAAAATGTCCCGGCCTGATTACAATCTTGATCGGGCCCGGCGAAACCCGATCATCGCGTCATGAACACCTTATCAAAATCCCTGCTTGTGCTCGCGCTGTCGGCAGCAGTCACTGGCGCCGCGGACGAACTGAAGGAAGTCCTACTTTGGCCGAACGGAGCGCCCGGCTCGGAAGGCAGGACCGGGCAGGAAATCGTGCAGCGCGGCGCCAACGGCGAGCGCAGCGTCTTCCGCGTTCACCGTCCGAGCATCACGCCATATCTGCCGCCCAAGGACAAGGCCACGGGCACGGCGGTTCTGGTCATTCCCGGCGGCGGTCACCGTGTGCTGGCCATCGAACACGAGGGCTACAATGCCGCGCAGAAGTTGAGCGAGCACGGCATTGCCGCGTTCGTGCTCAAGTACCGGCTCGCGCGGGAGACAAACTCGACCTACCGGGTGGAAGTCGAGGCGCTCGCGGACACACAACGCGCCCTGCGCCTGGTGCGAAGCCGTGCGCAGGAATGGGGCGTTGATCCGGCGCGCCTGGGCGTGATGGGTTTTTCCGCGGGCGGCGAACTGGCCGCACTCGCCAGCATGAAGTTCGACAACGGGGTCGAAAACGCGACCGACGAAGTGGACCATCACAGTTCGAGGCCGGCGTTTCAGGCGCTGATTTATCCGGGCAGTTCCCGAAAGATCGACCCCGTGAAGGAATCCCCGCCGGTGTTCCTTGCCTGCGCCTACAATGACCGGCAGGACATCGCCGAGGGACTGGCCGAGGCGTATCTTCGCTTCAAGCGCGCCGGGGTGCCTGCGGAACTGCACATTTATGGCAGCGGCGGACATGGCTTTGGGGTCCGCACAAGCAACCGCAAACCGGTAGGAAGCTGGCTGACGCGGTTCGAGGAATGGCTGGGAGACGCCGGTTTTCTGCAAAGACCGTGATGCGATTGTTGAAATGAAGGTCTCGACGCCAGAATGAAGCGTTGCCCTTCCACTCTTGAGTTGTCTTGCGCGGTCTGATTCACTGATTCCATTACAGAGAAAGCAATCGGCAATCCCAACACGCCATGAAAAAAGCTCGACAGTTGCGACTGGCATTCCGCCGGATCGGCGCACCATCGGTGATTACGCTCGCGTTGCTCGTTCGAAGCGACATGCTTGCCCAACCGGACCCGAACTGGCTCGGGCACGATCGTGCCCGTCCGTTGCCGGTAGTCGTCGATCCCGGATCGCTCAGCACGCAGGACCAACCCGGCAAACCGCCCTCCGACGCCATCGTGTTGTTTGACGGGAAGGACCTTTCGCAATGGGCGGCCATGGACGGCAGCCCGACAAAGTGGGTAGCCAGGAACGGCGCGATGGAGTGCGTGCCGGGCAGCGGTTACGTGCGCACCCTGCAGTGCTTTGGCGACTGTCAGTTGCACGTCGAGTGGTCGGCACCGACGCCAGCTCGCGGCGAAGGCCAGGGCCGGGGTAACAGTGGCGTGTTTTTCGGACTGGATCGCTACGAAATTCAGGTCCTTGATTCTTACGGAAACAAGACTTATGCGGACGGCTCTGCTGCGTCGGTTTATAATCAATATCCTCCGCTGGTAAATGCTTCGCGACCGCCGGGGCAGTGGCAATTCTACGACATCATCTGGACAGCGCCGCGATTCGATCCCACGGGAAAACTCGTTTCACCAGCCCGCGTCACCGTGATCCACAATGGCGTACTCGTCCAAAACAATGTCGAACTGACCGGTCCGACCACATGGTTGACACGGCCTCCTTACGCTGCGCACCCGGAGAAACTGCCCATTTCCTTTCAAGACCACGGCAACCCGGTTCGTTTCCGCAACATCTGGGTTCGGGAGCTGGGCAGGCCCGCGAAGAAGGAATTCATGCTGCCAAACACCGTGCTCGATGGTTTCAGCGGCGACTACCAACGAGACCCCAACGACATTGTCAGAGTCCGCCGCGCCGCGGATGGGCTTTTGTCTGTCTCCTTCAGTGGCGCAACATTTCTGATGTATGCCGGGTCACCCACGCGCTTCTTCGCGAAGACGACAGACGTGCAATGCGAATTCCGATTCAGCGACGCGGAGAAGTTCGCCGTGCTCTCGGTCGGCGAAGGCGGAATGCGGGCAAAAAAGATCAATTAACGGGACCGCCTGGCCGGATCGCCAGGAGACGTCCGACCGCTTCGCCCGGGCAATCATGCGCGACGACTCGGCGTGATTTTTCTCTTTGCCAGAATTTCCCGGCCCGGTCACACTGAACATGGATGCCCCGAATTGACGCACTTCCGAAGTGCGAATGATTCGGCAGGCGCCGATGCCAAATTTGATTTCGATGTCGCACGTGCGTTTTGCCCAGCGGACGCAGTAACCCTGCGGCATCGCGGGCCGTCGGGTCGCAAGCAAAAAACAGCAATGTTCAACAAGACGAAACAGGTTGAGAACGCCTGTGTTGTCAACTCCGGCATCACGACGCAGTGGACGCGTGCCGCAGTGGCCTTTCTGGCGCTCGTCGCGTTGTGCCCCCCCTTGTTCAGCTCTGAAAATCCGGTCGCATTGCACTTCCGGAAAAACGTACAGCCCATTCTGGTCGAATATTGCTACGACTGCCATGGTGACGGGATGAACAAAGGGAAAGTCGCCTTCGATGGGTTCAAATCGGACGACGAGTTGGTGGGAAAGCGCGATCTTTGGTATGACGTGTTAAAGAATCTGCGTGCCGGCCTTATGCCGCCGCAGAGAAAAAAGCAGCCCTCTGAGGAGGAAATGCAACGTCTGGAGCGCTGGATCAAATACGAGGCGTTTGGTATCGATCCCGCGGATCCGGATCCCGGCCGCGTCACGATCCGCCGCCTCAACCGGATTGAGTATCACAACACGATCCACGATCTCATGGGCCATGATTTCAAGGCGGACGAGGAGTTTCCACCCGACGACACCGGCTACGGGTTCGATAACATCGGCGACGTGCTCACGGTATCGCCGCTGCTTCTGGAAAAATATATGCAGGCGGCCGAAACGATCGTGGCGGCGGCCGTCCCCAGGGTGTCAAGAGTCGTTCCGGAGGAGAATGTTTCCGGACGCGAGTTCAGCGCTGCGGAAGGACCGGGCACCGGCGACGTGATGACGTTCTACAAGGAGGCAAAAGTGTCACACACGGTTCGTGCCCGGGATGCCGGAGACTTCCGGATCGTCGTGGAACTGAATGTGCGTGGCGCGTTTGATTTCGATCCGGGCAAATGCCGGCTCATTTTCAAGTCGGATGGCAAGGAGCTTTTCAATCAGGAGTTCATCTGGAATGACAACAGGAGATTTCATTTCCAGTTTGATGAACGATGGGCCGCGGGCGAACACACGCTCGCGTTTGAACTCCAGCCGCTGACCCCGCCGGAGAAAAAGAAGACATCCGTGGACATGCACGTCGTTTCGGTAAAGGTCCAGGGACCCCTGGACGAAAAGCATTGGACAAAGACCAGGAACTACGACCGGTTTTTCTTTAATGACGAACCGCCGCGATCACCGGACGAGCGGCGCCGATACGCGCGGGAGGTGCTGCGCCGATTTGCGACAAAAGCATTCCGCCGTCCGGCAGACGACAGAACACTGGACCGCCTTGTCGGGATCGCCGAAGAAGGCTACGGCCGGGCAGGCAAGCGTTTTGAAGAAGGCGTGGCCCAGGCGATGGTCGCGGTGTTGTCCTCGCCGCGTTTTCTTTTCCGCGTCGAGGCTGTTGAGCCGGGTGAAGCAGGCGCCGCTCACCCGTTGGTTGACGAATACGCGCTCGCTTCGCGTCTCTCTTATTTTCTCTGGTCCACCATGCCCGACGAGGAGTTGTTTCGACTCGCCGAACGCCGTGAATTGCGAACGAACCTTCGTGCGCAGGTCAAGTGGATGCTGGCGGATCCACGGTCGAACGAACTGGTCCGGAACTTCATCGGGCAGTGGCTCCAGGTGCGGGACGTGGATGGCATCAACATCAACGCGCAGGTGGTTCTGGCCGCGGACAAAGGCGAAAACAAGGACCTTGAAAAGATGCGGCAGCGCTTTCGCGAACTGCAGGCAATTCCGGAGGAACAACTGACCCCAGAGCAGAAACACGAACGCGAACAGCTGGCGGAACGGCGGCGCCAGCGCTTCAACCGGCCGGCGGTCGAGCTGGACGGGCCGCTGCGCCGCGCCATGCAGGAGGAAACGGAGATGTTTTTCGGAAATATCGTGCGCGAAGACAGGAGCGTCA
>DATNDF010000130.1 GCA_035607015.1 Candidatus Angelobacter sp.
TTTTGTTTCGGGCTCAGTTATCTGTTCCAGCTCATGGCCTACTTCCACCGCCGCTGGCTCTGGGCGGCCATCCTCCTACTGTGCTGCATGAGACTGCTCGACCTGAACAAACCGGTGGCCTTCCTCGCGCACTGGCAGCGGAATTACAACGCCGCGTCGGCCGGCGGCTGGATCGGCCTGATGATGAACAAATATCTGTTTGGCCATTTCGGCCTCGTCGGCGCGTCCATCATCTTCGCCACCCTTTATTTGATCAGTCTTCTGTTCCTCACCAATTTCCAGCTCGGCGAGTGGCTGCGCGGACTGCTGGTCCGGGGGCCGGACGGAATAACCAAAGAGGAAAAGGACCTCTCCGCGGAAGAAAAGGCGCTGGAACGCCGCGCGCGCGAACTCGAGCGTCAGGCGAAAAAACTCCAGGAACAGGTCGTCAAGGCCGGCCTCGGCCCTGATCTGCAGCCCGTTCCCGAACCCACCGTGCGCGACCTCAGCGTGCCCCAACCCAAGGCTCCCTTCCGTTCCAGCGCCCGCCCCGCCAAAGCCAGGACCACCGAAGCCGAAACCGCCACCGCGCCCGGCGTTGAAGGAGAGGTCATCTCTGCAAAGGAAATCGCCGCTGCCACCACCGCCGACATCCTCCCCAAAACGAAGGACAAATCAAAAGATGCGAAGTCGGACGAGAAGATTCCTGACCCGGCGAAAGACAGGGACGTCGCTTCCGAAAAGGACAAGACCGTGGTCGTTGACGAAAAAACGGCCGTTGAGTCTCCGCCTGTCGTCCATCTGACGCCGGAGGCCTCTTCCAAACCGAAGGCCCAGCCGAAAAAAAACAAACCGATCGCCGTCGCCTCCACGCCGCTGATTGGCAATTACCAGTTGCCCTCCTTCGATTTGCTCAATTACCCCGACCCCACCGTCCGGCCCACCGAATCCAAGGAGGACCTGATGGCCAGCGCGCGGCTCATTCAACAGACCCTCGCGCAGTTCGACATCGAAGTCGCGCTCGGCGACATCACCAAGGGACCGACCATCACCCGCTACGAGCTGCATCCCGCGCCCGGCGTGAAGCTCGAAAAAATCACCGCCCTCAACAATAACATCGCCGCCGCGCTCAAGGCCGAGCGCATCCACATCCTCGCCCCCGTTCCCGGCAAAAGCTCCGTCGGCGTCGAGGTCCCGAACGCCGTCAAGACCAAGGTTATCATCCGCGACCTCCTCGAATCCGAGGAATGGCGCAACTCGCGCACACGCCTCCCGCTCGCACTCGGCAAGGACGTTTACGGTCACCCGATTGTCGCCGACCTCACCGAGATGCCGCACCTGCTCATCGCCGGCAGCACCGGCTCCGGCAAATCCGTCTGCATCAACGCCATCATCACCTCGCTCCTCTATCGCTTCTCGCCCGACCAGCTCCGCTTCGTCATGATCGATCCCAAGGTCGTCGAACTCCAGCAATACAACGCCCTGCCCCACCTCGTCGTCCCCGTGGTCAATGACCCCAAGAAGGTCATCCTCGCCCTCCGCTGGGTCGTCAACGAAATGGAAAAACGCTACCAGATCTTCGCCAAAGTCGGCGTCCGTAACATCAAATCATTCAACGAACGACCCAAGGACAAGCCATTGCCGAAGACCGAACCCGAACTGCCGCTCAAGGCGAAAAAGGAAAAAATCGAGGCCGGCGCCGACGGTTTCGCCGTCGAGGTGGACGAGGAAATCGTCGTGCCGCGCGACGACGACATCGTCATCCCCGAAAAACTCAGCTACATCGTCGTCATCATAGATGAACTGGCGGACCTCATGCTCGTCGCGCCCGCCGACGTGGAAATGGCGATCGCCCGCATCACCCAGATGGCCCGCGCCGCCGGCATCCATTGCATCGTCGCCACCCAGCGCCCCAGCGTGGACGTCATCACCGGCGTCATCAAGGCCAACATCCCCGCGCGCATCGCCTTTCAGGTCGCCGCCAAGGTGGACTCGCGCACGATTCTCGACGCCATGGGCGCCGACAAACTTCTTGGCAAGGGCGACATGCTCTACCTGCCGCCCGGCTCCGCCAAACTCGTCCGCGCCCAGGGCGCCCTCATCACCGACCATGAAATCAACGGCATCGTTGAATTCATCGCCAAACAGGGCAAACCCAGTTACGAAATGGAGATCCACCGGCAACTCTCCAGACCCTCCGCCGCGTTTGGCGTCGAGGAAGGCGCCAGCGACGAGGACGAAGACCTGATTCAACAGTGCATTGAAGTCATCCGCAGCGAACAAAAGGCCAGCGTGTCACTGCTCCAACGACGGTTGCGCCTCGGCTACACGCGTGCCGCGCGCATCATGGACGAACTCGAGAATCGCGGCATCGTCGGCCCCAGCAAAGGCGCCGAACCGCGCGACATCCTTATTGACCTCGACGGCACCGGTGCCGACGGGCAGGGCCAATAACGCCTCCTCCTGCAGGCCTGGTCGCTGACCTGGCGCTCTGCCATAGCTCACTCAACCTTCAAACCTCCCCCTCGTCCGTCCAACGGACTCCTCACGTCCAGACCAGGCTTGCTCATGACCTGCGTGTGAATTTGTGTCGTTGCGACGTCCTTGTGCCCCAATAAAACCCGCACCGTCCGGATGCCTTATCTGTTGTCCAGCAGATGCGTGGAAAAGCTGTGGCGGAGCACGTGCGGGGTGACCGTCCTTTGCAAGTGCGCCTGGCGCGCAAACACGGTCAAACGCCCTCAACCCATGATCAGCTTCGCCGCCTCTTTCGCGGTCGTGCTTTCATGCACGATGGCCATGAGCGCACGCGTCATGCCAGCCGGGTCACGGTGCTGGATGATGTTGCGGCCATAGACGATCCCGGCCGCGCCCTGCTTGATGAGCGTCTCGGTGCGTTCGAGGATTTCCTGGTCCGGCGCTTTGCCGCCGCCGCGGACGAGCACGGGAATGCGTCCGGCTATCTCGACAACCTGGTGATAGACGTTCACGTCATCGGTGGGATCGGCCTTGATGATGTCCGCGCCGAGTTCGACCGCCTGCCGGACCAGCGGCAGGATTTTGTCGAGGTCGCCGTCCACCATGTAGCCGCCGGCCTTCTGGTTCGGCTGAAACACGAGCGGCTCGATCATCAGCGGCACGGCAAAGCTGTCGCACCCGGGTTTGATGCGCAAAATGTTCTGAATGCACTGATCGGTGACCTCCGGCTGTTCCGGAATGCGGAACAAATTCACGACCACGCAGGCGGCATCGAGTCGCAACGCCTGCTCGACCGGCTGCTCGATCATGCGGCTGAACAGCGCGCGCGGCAGTTCCGTGCCATAGACGTTGGCGACATCGGTGCGCAACACGAGCGCGGGTTTTTCCCTGCCGGGCAATGATTGAAGATAGTGCGCCTGGCCAATAGTGAGCTGGATCGCGTCCGGCGCGGCGCCAACGACCGTCTTGACGGCCTGCTCCAGGTTTTCGATTCCTTGCAGAAAACCGCGTTCATTGAAGAAGCCGTGGTCAATGGCCACGTCGAAGCAACGGTTGGATCTGGCATTAAAAAGCCGATTAAGGCGGTAGGTCTTCATAGGGGCGATTTAAGACGGTCCGAGTCATCCCGGAGAAAAAGCGGACATTTGTCAAGGAGAGGACAAACGGCGTACACTGCGAGTCTTCAACCTTGTGACCCCGGCTCCCGCGCAGAATTGGCAACTCGCCCTAAAAAATGCGTCCCAGGCCATGCACGACTTCACCGGTGCATTCGAGACACCAGCCCAGCGCGGTGAACACGCTGACGCGCGAGGTCACCAGGGGCACCCCGAGCAACAGCACGAACACATTCCCCAGCCAGATGATGACCGCGGAAAACAGGCGCCCCTGTTGTGTGATGTCCGATTGGCGCGTCTGCAACGCATGACAGGTGAGCGTCACGTGGAAAGCGTAGGCCGCCCCCACAAGCAGATGGAACCAGACCAGATACCGTGTCCAGCCCCAGATCCAATGCCCAATCATGAACACCACGACCACCGCTGCCACGTACAAGGGGAAAAAATAGGGCGCGAGGGTGATAAGAAAATTGGTTTTGCTGACGACGACATGCCCTCCTTCAGAAGTCGCCTTGAATTTGCGGACGCGCCCCCCGAACAGCCAGGTCCAGAGCGCATGGGTCAGTTCATGACCGAAGACGTAAACCCACATCGGCTTCGGCAGCAAAAGAAGAATTACGAGCCAGCAAGCCGCACCGGCCAGCATCGCCACCCACACGGTGTCAGCGCTTCCGCTGGCCCGCAGCACCATCACCAGCGCCCGCGTCGCGCCGATACAAAACGGCAACAACAGTACTGCGACGATGGTTTTGGCCCATTTCGGCATCGAAAGGTGTCGAAATTAATTGCCCGGGCGGGAATTCAAGGCAACGAAAAAGCCCGTTCCCTCAACGGGAACAGGCTTTGAAAGAAAACTGTTAAATGCTCAAGGCCGCGAAGGATCGCTGCCACTGCCGTAAGTAGCTGGCTGCGGGGGCGTGGACGGGAATGAACTGCCATCAATACGTGTGCTGGAACTTGAGTATTGTCCGCCGAATTGGTCCGCGGCACTGCTGCCATTGCTGCGCTGGCGGGCCGCTTTTTGGATGCTGGCCTGAGCCTGCGGCACTGCCAAAACCATTACGGTAACGAGTCGTTCCCGCATTTTAGGGTTGAGATCAACGATCGCGGCGAAAATGTCGCCCGCTTTATCCGGTGCCGCCAAAGCCGCCGCGGAGGCGATGGCCTCAATCTGATCCGGTGCCGCCTTCACCGCCGCTGCCGCCACTGCTGGTGCCGTGGATGGAGCAGCTTTGATAACGGAACTCACGACGGTTACCGCAGCCGCCGGATTCTTGGCGATCGCGGCGTGAATCACCGCCACAGCCGTCGCTTCTTTTTCCTTCTTCGACGCTTTGGTGACGGCCTCCGACGCTTTCAACGCGAGTTCCGCGCCGGGCGCGTCGTTGATGGATTTGGTAATTGCAGCGGTTTCTTTTTTGGTCAACGCCTGCGCCGGTGAGCCGGCAAAGCACATGAGGGTCGCGAGCACCGCGGCCACGACGAATCGTTTGTTATTTTTCATACTCGGTATTGCAGTCGATTTTTCCCCCGCAAACTGTCCTAACTATTAAACTGCGTTGGCGTTACAGTCAAACGAATAATCTCGGAACTTTTGCCGGAACCAACGGGGCCCGAAAACCCGCCTTTCCATATATTTGGCGGCCCTGCAGTGGTGATTGGAATGAATTGTCAGCGGGGTGGTCGCGATGATTCAATGGGCCGCATGACCAGCGACGATGCGCTGCATATATTCCGGCGGACAGGAGCGTTGCTCGAAGGCCATTTCATCCTGCGCAGCGGGTCGCACAGCCGGCAATTCTTCCAATGCGCACTCGCCCTTCAGCAAATGCCCGTTGTGGAAGAACTGGGGGGGGCGCTCGCCGCCAAGGTTTCTTCGCTTGGCGCCACGACTGTCATTTCACCGGCTATGGGGGGATTGGTCATCGGGCAGGAGGTGGCGCGACGGCTTCGCGCGCGGTTTATCTTCGTCGAGAAGGAGGAAGGCAAACTCGTGTTGCGCCGGGGTTTCAAGATTCTGCCGGGCGAGAGAATTCTGGTGGTCGAGGACGTCGTCACCAAGGGCGGTCGGGTGCAGGAAACCCTCGACATTGTGCGCGTCAACGGCGGGCAGACGGCTGGCGTGGCGATGATAGTGGACCGCTCGAATGGCACGGTGAATTTCGGCGTGCCAACGTTCAGCCTGATCGCGTTGACCGTGGAAACGTTCGAGCCGGACAAATTGCCGCCGGACCTGGCCGGAACCCCAGCGGTAAAACCGGGAAGCAAATGAGCAGGGGCGGATGTTGGGTTTTCTCTTCGAACGGCCGGGAGCATGCCCGACTGCTTGATTGGGTTCCACCGGTGCGATAGGAAAGCCGCGGACGAACAACAGCACGCTTCCATGTTTTTCCTCATTCCTGTTGCTGTGGATTATCGGGCGCGTCGATTGCCTGCCGTCACCTTTACGTTGATCGGGCTCAATGTTCTTCTTTATCTGATCTCGTTCCTGTTCGACCTTGCGGGCAGGAGTGAAATCGATCCGCTGACCATGAACCTGGGGCTGATCCCGGCGGAGAAAACATGGTGGACGTGGATCACCTCCATTTTTATTCACGCCGGTTTTATTCATGTCGCGGGGAACATGATCTACCTGTTTTTGTTCGGCGCCTGCGTGGAGGACATACTGGGGCGTTTGCGTTTCACGATATTCTATCTCGCGGGTGGACTGATCGCGAACCTCAGCCAGGTGTTGCTCACCACTGAAGCGGAAGCGGAGATTCCGATCGTCGGCGCGTCCGGAGCGATATGCGCCTCCATCGGGGCGTTTCTGATTGTTCTGCCGCGCACAAAGATCAACTTTCGCTATTTCGGCTGGGTTTTCTTCCGCGTGTTCAGCGGCGAATTCTGGCTTTCGGCGCGCGTCGTCGTCGCCTTTTGGTTCGTCATGGATTTCGTGTCACTCATTCTTCATCTGGGGCGCGACAGCGGCGGGGGTGGAATCGCCTTTGGGGCGCACGTGGGCGGGACCGTCGCCGGCGCCTTCGTTGCATGGATCATGCGGAAGCGCTTGAAACCCGCCGATTCAGACGAGGTCGAACTTCGGCCGCTCGCGTCCGCCAGAACAGCTCCCCAGCCTGTGGACATTTATCTATACGTGAACGAGCAGCAGATCGGGCCGTTTGCGCGCGGACGCATTCGTGAAATGCTCGCCTTGGGAACGATTACTCCGGAAACGCAATACTGGCGGGAGGGAATGTCCGAATGGCGGCCGATCGCCGAACTGTGACACGCTGGAAAACGACCAACCCCGCGCACCAGCCGCCCGGCGAGGCGCCGGTTGCCATGCGTCACCGGTTTGATAGTCTCCACGCATGGCCTTCGACTCCTTTCGCGATTTCGTGAATCAGCTCGACCGCGCGGGCGAACTCAAACGCATTTCACAGCCCGTCGCCACCGAACTCGAAATCACCGAACTCGCCGACCGTGAAATGAAATCGCCCCAAGGTGGGAAGGCGTTGCTCATTGAGAAACCCACCGTGAACG
>DATNDF010000131.1 GCA_035607015.1 Candidatus Angelobacter sp.
TGGCGATGACGCGTGTCCCGACGGCTCTGGCCATTTGCACGACCATCGAACCGACGCCACCGCTGCCGCCGTTGACGAAAATTGTCTCGCCTTTCTGCAGCCGGGCGTCTCGTGACAGGCCCAGGCACGCCGTGATGCCGACAAGCGCGACGGCAGCGGCCTGTTCGTCAGAAACGCCTCCGGGTGTCGGATAAAGCCAGCACTCGTCCACGGCGCAGAACTCCGCGAACGTGCCCTGGCGGCCAAGCAATCCCTGATTGCTGCCCCAGACGCGGTCCCCGGGTTCAAAGCGCGTCACCTGAGGGCCCACTTCGACGACGGTACCCGCCAGGTCGCAGCCGACGATGAACGGGAACGGAAGCGGCATCTGGACGAGGCCGCTGCGAATGTATGTGTCCACGGGATTCACCGAAACCGCGCCGACCTTGACGAGGCATTGTGTCGCGCCGGGCTTTGGCGCGGCCAATTCCCCGTAAACGATTTTTTCCGGCGGTCCGGTTTGTTGGATATAGGCGGCTTTCATTTGTCCTTCCTGCACGGCGATTCTATCGCTCTCATCGCAGCGGCTGCAAGCTTTGCCCGTTATCCGTGTGCCTGCAAACGCACAACCGTGTGCGGCGGGACGCACATGGCGGATCGCGGCAGCCGCGATATGATCGCCGCCAATCCAAACGCAATGCATACAGAGCATGGACTCGCGGCGGAGCGCGCAAAACAGATCGGATGATTCGAAACCCACGGCCCGGCCGACGACCTGAACGTCTCCCACTGCATGAAAGCCACCTTGCTATTCCTCTTGTATTTGATGGCGTCGGCCGTGTACGGGCGCGGACTGGCAGCGACGATCACGGTGACCTCCACGAACGACAGTGGCCCCGGCTCGCTGCGGGCGGCGATCGCCACTGCAGCTTCCGGCGACACGATTAACTTTGCGGTTGCAGGAGCCATCGTCCTGACTACCGGCGAATTGTTGGTGGACAAGCCGCTAAAAATTGTTGGCCCGGGCGCCACCAATCTTGTGGTGCAACGTAGCGAAGCCCCGGGAACGCCCGAATTCCGAGTCTTTCACGTTGAGGGAACCTCGCCAGTAATCATTTCCGGTCTGACCATCGGCAACGGACTTGTTGGCGCGACGTACGCCAATGGTGGAGGCGTCTTGAACGAAGGGTTTCTTACGCTGAATGATTGTGTGGTCGGCGGCAATCGCGCCACAGGCGAATACAGCCGGGGCGTCGGAATCTATAGCAGTTATGGTCAAAGCCTGACGGTCAGCAACTGTCTTTTCACCGGAAACGTGGCAACGGGTCTCTACGGAGAAGGCGGTGGCATCTACGCCCTCGGCAAGCTGACCGTGGTTCGCTGTCAGTTCGTGGACAATACTGCGTCAGACGAGGGCGCCGGATTGGATATCGACATGTTTTGCGTCGCCAACATCAGCGACAGCAGTTTTGCCGACAACAAACTCACGGGGGATTCCGGACGCGGCGCGGGTATCTGTAACCACGGAAACATGAACATTCGCTCCAGTACAATCAGCGGCAATACTGCTTCCGGCAACTACGGCGAAGGAGGCGGCATTTACAATTACGGAGAAGTGGTAAGTGTTATCAACTGCACTTTCAGCGGCAATTCCGCGACCGGCTTCTACAGCCGGGGGGGTGGCATCCACAACGACGCGCTTTTCCGGGAATTCTCGATGAATAATTGCACGATCAGCGGCAACTCCGCTCCGGAAGGCAGCGGCATTTACAATGCCGGAAGTCGTCCGGGTCCCGTGGGATTGTTTGCCCTCCGCAACAGTATTGCCGCCGGAAACACCGGGGGCGCTGACGTGGAAAGTCCCGGCACCTTCAGGTCCCTCGGGGGCAACCTGGTGGGAACGACCAACGGTGTTACTTTCATTTTTCAGGCCAGTGATCGCGTGAACATCACGGCTGCAGCGTTGAAACTGGGTCCCCTGGCCGACAACGGCGGACCCACGTTGACGCGAGGTTTGCGGTCCGGGAGTCCGGCCATCGACGCCCTCCAGTTCGATTACCCGCAGACAGATCAACGCGGAGTGAGACGGCCGGTCGGCCTGCGAGGAGACATCGGCGCCTTCGAAGGCGTGCTCACCAACACACCGCCGACGATCACCTGTCCCCCATCCTCCTTGCTCGAATGTTCCAATGGTGTTGCCGCGACAATTTCCGTGAATGTTTCGGACGCGGACGGCGATGCCCTGACCGTCGTGTGGAAAGTGGATGGAGTCGCCTACCAGACGAACAGCGTGCCTGCTGGAACGCCCACAAACTCCACAAGCGTCGAATTCACCGCAAGCTTCGAATCTGGTGAACACGATGTTCTGGTCACCGTAACCGACGGCGAGTCCGAACCGGCAAACTGTTCGACCGTCGTCACCGTGCATGACACGACCCCGCCAACCGTCCGCCGGGCTGTGGCCATGCCGGACGTCCTCTGGCCGCCGAACGGCCGTCTGGTGCCCGTGCGAATCATTGTCCAGGCGAGCGACAATTGTGGCCCGGTTCATTGCAGAATCAAGTCGGTCAGGAGCAACGAGGCGGTTCATGAACACGGTCGCGGCGATAAATCGCCCGACTGGATCATCACCGGCGAACTTGCTTTGAGGCTGCGCGCAGAGCGGTCAGGCAATGGCCGCGGACGCATCTATACCATCACGGTCGAATGCGAGGACGTGGCTGGCAACAAAACTTTGCACGACGTGACGGTCACCGTGCCGCACAACCACGTCGAGGGCGATGACGGGCGCAAATGATTCGGTACAGTTGGGGAAACGGTAAGTTGAAGGGACGCCGGGTGGCGTCCCTTCCCGCTTTGGAGGGCCGTCCGCGACCGGCTTGAGCGGATGTTACGCCCTGTCCCGCACGTGGACCCAGGTGTGGACGTGCGGCGCGCCACGAAAATACCAGACCATGGCCGGGCCTTCGATCTGCCAGATGTCCCACACGCCGTCGTTGCCAATGTCCTCGTGCTTGTAAAATGACATGTGGAGCTTGTCGAAGCCGTTTTTCTCCACCAGCTTCAACGCCTCCTCGGCATCGCGCTTGCGGAACGGCGCGAGCACGTCGGCCATGACCTGGCGCACGAGTTCCTTCTGATCGCGCGACAACGCGGCGATCGGAATTCCCGGCAGGTCTGATTTGCCGGTGAGCCTGACTGTGTCAGTGCCTTTCTCTTCGCGCGGCTCGTCGAGCAACGCCATCTCACGCTGTTTGCCGTCGAGCATCTTGAACACTTCGTTGGCCCGCCTGGCCTGATACCAATAGACATTGCCGGGGTGGTCGGCCGGTTCGTAAAAGCTCTTCGCCGCATGCCCGTAAAAGATCGGCCCGCCGAACGCCTCGCCCTCGACTGAATCACCGTCACAGCGACGCGTGACGTGCCGCCCGGCCAGAACGAATTCGAATTTGCCCGTGCCGGGTTCGCCGAACAGCGCGATGGAGGAGCCGCCAAAACCTTCCTTGCCGCCGTCGTGTTCCACCTGCTGCACCACCCTCTCCGCGTATTCCGGACTATGCAGGCCGACGAAGATCTCGCGGATCATGGCCTGCTGATCTTTCGTGAAAAACCCGGAAATCTTTTTGTCCGTGATCATCCAGTTGTTATCAACCTTGGAGCGAAGCGGATGGTCGAACGGGAAACAAATCGACTTCTTCTGTTCGTCGTTGAGGCTCCTGTAGAGTGTTGCCACCAAGGTTTCGGATGTCGCCGTTTTGGCGGCGGTCTTTCCGGCGTGTGAAACCGCAAGCGCCGTCAACGGTCCTGCGGCAGCGACAGCCGCGCCGGCAACCGAGGTTTTGAGGAATGTCCGGCGGGTGATCTGGCTGCAACACCCGCAATCGTCGTGGAGGGAAAACTGTGTTGACATGAAGTGAATCTAGCATGAAGCCGTGTTGACACAACGGTGAAATGCCGCTGTTTTTCACTGGCCACGCCAAAGGGTCGGCGTTAAAAGAGGCAGCGACCAACCCGGGCGATTTCCATGAAATCAATATGCCTCTCTGTACGCGGCGCAGCGGTCTTTGCGGCCCTCGCAGCCACGCTGACACTGGCCGGATGCGCATCCGCCGATGGGAAGGCGCCGGGACAACAGCCTTCCAGATTCAAAATGGATGACGGGCGCACCGTGGACATCGGTCGGGCCTCACCCGCCTCCGGTGGCGGGACAAATTACAAAAACCCGCATCTTGACAAAGTGTGGCTGGCCGACGGTTTTAATTTCAATGGTTATGACACGGTTTACCTGGCTACGACACTCTCCACGGCAAAGTTCAACAAAGATGAACAAAGGCTGCATGACCTGGCCGGGGAAAATCTGCCCGTCGAGTTGTCACGCATGTTTGCCTCCCGGAAACTTTTCCCCAACATTGTGACGCGCGAGACCGACATCAAGCCGGGCGTTCCGGTGCTCAGGCTCGAGAACACGATCGTCGAATACGCCAAAGGCGGCGGAGCGGCGCGCTACTTCGCCGGTTTGTATGGCGGCGGACAGCCGGTGTTGCGCGTTCAGGGAAAAATGACGGACGGCGACAAGATACTCTTCCGTTTTGAAGCGCGGCGCAGCGGAGTTTCCGCGGGCGCGCGGATGGGCGGCGCCATGATGAAGGACGAAGACATCCAGCTGGAAGACATCCGCAGCATGGCCCTGGACTTGACTGACTTCATCGAGATTGTGGTCCGCAAACTGCCGAAGAAGGAAACACCGTGACGGCGGGTGATCCCTGCTGGCCGCATTCGGCAACCGGAGTGAAGGTCGGACTATTCGCGCCTGCCGGCGCCGTCGGGTTTTGCAGCGGACGCCTTGATTCCCAGCGCGATCAGGCCGTCCAGTTCTGGCGGCGGATAGCGCAGCAACGGAAACAGTTTTTTCAACGCCGGCATCGTGCCCGCCGTGGCTTCGAAATCTGAGCCGTCAACCCCGGCCTTGCCCGCGATGGTGAAGTGAAACCGTTGGCCGGGCTGAACGCGCGCCGGAACGTCCACTTTCATTGTCGTCTCGTTTTTCTTTTCAGCGATCACGTTGTTTTCCAGGACAAAATCGTCTCCAAGACCGGCCAGTGTGAGAGTAACGGGACCTTCGTACTCACTTCGCGCCGCGGCAACCTTGATTTCAAAGCTACCGTTCCGCGCGGCTTCGACACGGTTCGTCTCCACGCTGAGGGCGAAGCCCGGATGAAAGGGTTGAACCTCGATGCGATAGGGGAGATCGGGACCACCCTGATGGTTCAACTCTTCCACGAGCAAACGGTACGTGCCGGTCTCGGTGAACTTGTTGGTCAGCGTTCCTTCGTTTGCCCCGGAAATATCGGCATCGGCGATTTGCCTGCCGTGGGCGTCAAACAGCCGCATGAACAAGTCGCATGGCGACCCGAGGCTGCGGGTCCGGCCTGAGAAAATCAGGCGCTGATCGCCGGTGGCCGGGAATTCATACCAGTCGCGGTCCTTCATCCGCGCGAAACGGCCGTTCGCGACCGACGGGACGGAGAGTTTCGTTGCCGTCTCTGGCGTGTCGTTGGGTTCGACCTCCATCACCTCGGGAAACTGCCCGGCCAGAAGCGTGCCAAAGCCACAACCCTGGCCCCGGCGAAATCTCGCGTTCAAGGACACCCGACTCGCGTGCTCCGGCACGCGCACCTCAACGGGCCGCAATCCTTCGACAGCCCGGCCGATGAACGCAACTTTCGTCCGGGCGCCGCGTTGCGCACCGAGCGGGAAAGTGGCACCGGCGAGCGGAAAATTCCCGACACGCAGCCGGTAGAAATATTTTGATCCGCCTTGGTAGCCGATGTCGCGCAATTCAACGATGTATCGCGCGGTTGCGGGCGCGGTGAAACTGAAACGGGAATCGGAACCAACCGCCGGATCGTCGTCGCAGTAAACCAGTTCTCTGCCGGAGGCATCGAGGAGCCGAATCACCGGATCAAGCGGTGATCCCAGACGGTTTGCGACCACTTCCACCGAGAGGCGCTGGCCCTTTTTCGCCTTGAACGCATAATAATCAAGGCTCGTCTCGCCGCAGTTCCCCTCGACGGCCACCGGCAGTTTCAATTCCTGCGCCGTGGCCAGCGTTCTGTTTGTCGCGCTCTCGGCAACTGTTGGCAGGTCGTCAATCATGAACAGGTGAACATCGGAAGTCCCGTTCGTAGTTGCGAGTTGCACCGCGCCGATGCCGACCTTGGTGTCGCCGGGAACCGCAACCTGGAACGCCAGTTTGCCGGCGCCGGGATCACCGGCTTTATCAGCGGGCCCGGGTGTGACTTTCGCGGGAAAGCTGGTCCAAAGTTCAACCGCGCCTTCGAGGTGTTCTCCAAAAAAAGTCACGGTCGTCGTCCCGCCGGGTGCGACGGCGGACGGGGAGATGCGATTTAACGTCGGACTTTTGGCGACGGCCACGCATGCGAACATGAATGCGGCAGCGGTCGGTAAAAGTCGGCGGGTCACGCGTTGAATGTGTCCTGGGTGACGGTCGCGAATCACGGGCGATAATTCAGGTCCGCTGGATTTTTCGGTCAGGCGGGCTAAGCCAGCACATCCATCACGGGCTTGCCTTCGGAGATGAGCACGGGCCGGTTGCCCACTGCCCGAACTTCCGTGTGCGGATCGATGCCCAGCAGGTAAAAGATTGTCGCCGCCAGATCATCGGGACGCACCGGATTCTCGGCGGGATACATGGCGTTTTTGTCGGACGCGCCATGGACAAACCCACGCTTCACACCGCCGCCGGCCAGCAACGTCGTGTAGCATTGCGGCCAGTGGTCACGGCTGGCGTTTTCATTGATCTTCGGTGTCCGGCCGAACTCGCCCATCCACACCACCAGCGTGGTGTCGAGCAGTCCGCGCGAATCGAGGTCCTGGAGAAAGGTCGGCAGCGTTTGATCGGTCAACGGCAGATGATATTTCTCGATGATCGGATACATGCGCGTGTTGTTGAACCCATGCGTGTCCCAGCCGCCCTCGGTCGTGCTCTGGCCGCCGATGTTGCCGGAGAAATAAACGGTGACAAACTTCACGCCCGCTTCCACGAGCCGACGCGCCAGGAGGCAGCTCTGACCATACGTGTGCCGGCCGTAGTCTTCGCGAAGCTTTTCCGGTTCGGACGACAAATCGAACGCCCTGCGCAGTCGTTCCGAGTGCAACATCGCGAGCGCCTTGTCATAATAAGAGTCGAGGCCGCGCGCGGTCGCCGAGATTTCCAGCAGGCGCGCCTGTTCATCAATCACCTTTTGTAATTCGCGCCGTTGTTCAAGCCGTTCATAGGAGAGATTCGCCGGCAGGCTCAGTTCCGGCAGTTTGAAATTGGCGTTGTTCGGGTCCTGCGTAAACAAAAACGGATCATGCGCCTTCCCGAGAAAACTGGCGTGCTGACCGGGTGTCACCGAACCGTCACGGATGACGTAAGGATAAGCCACGTGCGTCGGGATTTCCGCTTCGCATGGCGCCAGCTTGTCCACCACGCAGCCGTACGCCGGAAAGAGGTCAAGCGAATCGCGCAGGCGGATGTCGTCCACTGGCGGCGCATGACCGCTGAGCGCGTAATACGACGCCGAGTTGTGGTTCTTCATCGTGTGGTGCATGGACCGGACGAGCGTCACTTTGTCCATGACCTTCGCAAGACGCGGCAGGCGGTCGTTGATCTGGATGCCATCGGCACTGCTGGACATCGGCTTGTGCGGGCCGCGAATGCCTTCGGGCGCGTCCGGCTTCATGTCGAACATGTCGATGTGGCTCGGCCCGCCGAACTGATATAGAAAAATGACGGATCGCGCTCGTGGCTTCGGTCCTTTGCCCTTCACCCACTCCTCGGCGCGCAGCAGGTTCGGCATCGTCAAACCGAGCAAACCAAGTCCGCCAACCTTCAGTAAATGCCGGCGCGTGATATGGGCGTCATGAAAGCCGCGGCACGCGAATCCATTCGGGGGTTCTCTCATAATTCTTACTTTCGCAGTACAAATTCCTTCGCGTTGAGCAACGCCCACGTCACATCTTCAAGCGCCCGGCGCTTGTCGTTCGATTTCTCCAGAAGCACAGTCACCCGGTTCAGTTCCTTGTCGGCAGGCGGCCGGGTCAACGCCGTCCAGTAGAGTTCCTCCACGATGTCGCGGTCCGATTGGCCTGACGACAACAGCCGCCCCAGACGGTTGTTGGGAGCGTCGAGCAGTTCGTTGATGGCCGGGCCGCTGATCATTTGAAAGGCCTGGCCCATCGTCGTGTCGCCGGAACGCTCGCACTCGCAGGTGAGCAGACGCGGCGGTTTGCCGAATATTTCGAGAAAACTGTCCACCTCGCTCATCTTCTGGTCGCGCCGCCGCTCGGAAAGCGCGCCGGGCAATTGTGCCGCCCGCAGGCCGGGCGGATAGCCGTTGAACTTCACCGGCACACCGACGACTTCGCTCTGGCAATCGAGCAGCTGTTCGGCCGTCAGACGCCGAACGTAGGCGCGTGAAAAATCAACATCGTCGTCCCGGTTGGATTCGTTTGGCGTCGCCGACAATTGATAGGTCCGCGAATTCATGATGAGCCGGATCAGTTGGCGCAGGTCGAACTGGTGCTTTACAAGGTCGGCGGCCAGCGCGTCCAGCAGCGCGGGATGCGACGCCGGGTTCGTCGCGCGGAAATCATCGATCGGGTCCACGATGCCCCGGCCCATCAGATGGAACCAGATGCGATTCACCTGGGCCCGGGCAAAAAATGGGTTGTCCGGCGATGTGATCCACGCGGCCAGCGCGTCGAGTTCGCCGTCGGAATCGTCCGTGAGCGGATTTTGCCCGCCGAGGAACCGCGGATGCGCTGCTTTGCCGGTGCGCGGATTCTTTACTTCGCCCTTGTTCGCAACGAAGACGATCTGTTCTCCCTTGAACTCATGACCGTCGTTGTTGTCGCGCCGACGGTTTTCCAGGACTTTGTAGCCCACGCGCGCGAAAACGTCCGCCCAATCGTAGTAATCCTCCTGCGTCCATTTGTCGAATGGATGATTGTGGCACTGGGCGCAGTGGAGTTGCGTGCCGAGAAACACCTGCGCGACCGCCTCCGAGCGCGCCACCGGATCGCGAACGGCACGATAGAAATTCGCCGCCGGGTTTTCATAAGTGCTGCCGCGCGCGGCGATCAGTTCGCGCGCAAAACGGTCGAGCGGCTTGTTCTCCGCAATGCCCTGACGAAGCCAGCGTTGAAACGCCTCGATTCCCTTGCGGTCGAGCAAGCGCTCCTCTGCGCGGAGCAGGTCGGCCCATTTGAGCGCCCAGAAATCCGCGAACTCCGGACGCGTGAACAATCGTTCGACAAGTCGCGAGCGCTTGTCCGCGCGCTGATCGGCGACGAACGCGCGGGCCTCGCGGGCCGTGGGAAGAATGCCGAGCAGGTCGAGATAGGCGCGCCGCACGAACGTCTGGTCTGTGCAAAGTCCGGAAGGATTAATACGCAGCGTGCGAAGTTTGGCGAAGATGTGTTCGTCGATGTAATTGTTCACCGACGGCTCGCTCCAGACCCAGCCGGGCCGCGCGGGGACGAACGCGACCCGCACCGGCACCTGCGCGCGAAGGTAACGGACGAGCACGGTGGTTTCTCCGTAGTCCTGGCGCTGAACGAGGCCGTCATGAGTGACTTTGACGAGTCCATTCGCCGTATCGTAAACAGCCATGCCGGTCACGTCGCGGATCGACCCATCGGAAAAGACCGCACGGGCCTGCAATTGAACCTCGCCGTCCGGGTCAAAAAGAATCTTTTCCGTCGGCGAAACTTCAAGCCGCGACAGCGCGGGTGTCTCGGGAGGATCCGCCGGAAGGCCCTCAGCAATCCAGCCACGCAGCGTCGCATACTCGACGGAACCCTTTCTGAACCGCTGACCGCCTTCATGCGCGAGTTGCGTCGTTGGCTTCAAAAGAATGAGGCTCCGGTCTGGATCTTCGGGATTCACGCGGCGGCCGAACATGTCGCGCGCCAGCGCGTTGAAGTCCCACTCCGGATCCTCGCCGCGAAGCGAGAGCTTGAAGCCGGCTTTGCCATTTGCGTTACCGTGGCACGGACCCGCATTGCAGCCAGCCTTGGAGAGCACCGCCATGACATCGTTGTGAAAGGAGATTCTGTGCGGCAACGCATTCGCCGAAGCATCGCTGCAGCGCGCGGGCAGTGGAGCCGCAAGGATCGCAATCGCCACCCAGATGAAACCGGTCGCCGGACGGCCGGAAAGCCCCAAAGAACTATGCGAAGGGATTCTCAAGTAGTGATTTCTGTCGTTTATTTTCGGATGAAAATCAAGATGGAATTCTGCGGAGACCGGCCCTCACCCGCATTTTTGGGCTTGGGAATCCGCGTGGTTTCGGTTATAAATGCCGGGTCGATGCCCTTTAAGATCTACACCCATGAAAAGTGCGGCACCTGCCGCAAGGCACTCAAGTTTCTGGACACTCAGGGAATAGATTACCTCGCGATTCCGATTCTCGAACGCCCGCCGCAAAAGGCCGAGTTGAAAAAGATGCTGAAGTTTCACGACGGCGCAGTGCGCAGGCTTTTCAACACATCGGGCAGAGAATACAAACGGCTGAAGCTCAAGGAAAAGCTGCCGGGTTTGGCCGCCTCCGAAGCAATCGACCTTCTTGCTCGCAATGGGCGTCTTGTCCGACGGCCATTCCTGCTGGCTGGCACGCGCGGGGGAGTGGTTGGTTTCAACGAAGCCGGTTGGAAAGATTTGTTGAAATGAAAGCCGGATGTGACGGTCAAAGCATGAACGCCGGGTCTGGCATTGCGGATGTGGAATCGACCGGACTGTTTTTCGTGAGGAGTGTGGTATGATGAACGCATGTTGATAACGAAGAAAGGGCCGCAGACGTGAGAATCCTGATTTTTTTGCTTTGTTTCAAATTCGCAGCCGTCTTTGCGGACGAACAGCCCGGCAAGACCGCGCAAAGCCCGCCTCCGTCGCCCGGCAGCCGCGGCTCGGGGCTGGTTGCGCAGGGCGCGGCGGCCACGAACGGCGTGGCGCCACTGGAGGATTTGATTCTGCTGGAGCGCCGCTCCCGCAGCCTGTCGCCCATCGAAGCCGCGCCCGACGAGCGGGCCATTGCCCGGTTGACGGCCAACGTCCTCGCGCATGTGCATTATCTGCGGCAGCCCTTGAACGACGAAATCTCCTCCCGGTTTTTGGACCGCTATCTGGAGACGCTCGACAGCCTCCACATGCATTTCCTCAAGTCGGATCTTGAGGAATTCGAAGAGTACCGGACCGTGCTGGACGACATGACAAGGGCCGGCGACACCGCTCCGGCGAGGGAGATTTTCAAGCGCTTCATGAAACGGGTCGATCAACGCGCGGCCTTCGTCGCCGAGTCGCTCAAGTCCGACCATTTTGAATTCACCGGGAACGACCGCTTTTACCTCGACCGCCGCAAAGCGCCGTATCCAAAAGACCTGGCGGAAGCCAAAGAACTCTGGACCCAGAATCTGCGTTACGAGTACCTCCAGGAAAAACTGAACCTGGAAAAACCGAAACCGACCGCCACCGCGGCCAAAGGCGCCAGGAGCGGAACCAACGCCGCGCCGGTCAATGTTCGTGACGAAATCGTCAAAACCCTCAGCCGCCGATACGCGCGCTACCTGCGCTTTTGGCAGGAAGAAGACGGCGGCGACGTCCTGCAATTCTACCTGACAACCCTGATGCACGTTTACGATCCACATTCCGATTATCTTGGCAAGTCCACTTTCGACAATTTTGCCATGTCCATGAACCTGTCGCTGTTCGGCATCGGCGCGCTCCTGCAATCGGAGGATGGGTACTGTAAAATCAAGGAACTGAAGCCCGGCCCGGCGATGCGCAGCAACAAACTGAAACCCGGAGACCGCATCGTCGCCGTGGCGCAGGGTGATGACTCCGAGCCGGTGGACGTGGTGGACACGAAGTTAAGCAAGGTCGTGGACATGATCCGCGGGCCCAAAGGAACAAAGGTCCGACTCACGGTCATTCCCGTGGATGCCTCGGATCCTTCGACCCGCAAGGAAGTGGCGTTGATCCGCGACGAAATCAAACTCGAAGATGAGGAAGCCAAGGCACAGGTTGTCGAAGTACCCGGCAAGGAAGGGGCGACGACGCGCCTGGGAATCATTTTTCTTCCGTCGTTTTACGCCAACGTCGATGGCAGGGCCGCGCGCAAAAGCACGACGGAAGATGTGGCGAAGCTGCTGAAAAAGCTGAAAGCTGAAAATGTCAGCGGCGTCGTCCTCGACCTCCGCCATAACGGCGGCGGCTCTCTCGAGGAGGCCATCAACCTCACGGGCCTGTTCATCAAGGAAGGCCCGGTCGTTCAGGTGAAGGATGCGGAAGGCAACATCATCAAGGACGAGGACACTGACCCGTCGGTGCTTTACGACGGACCGCTTATCGTGCTGACCAGCCGGTTCAGCGCCTCGGCGTCGGAAATCGTCGCCGGCGCGTTGCAGGACTACGGACGCGCGCTCATTGTTGGTGACTCCTCGACGCACGGCAAGGGAACGGTCCAGTCGCTCATCCGGCTTGAGCCTTACGTGCATACCCGGTTCAGCGACTCGACAAACGACCCGGGGGCGCTGAAGGTGACGATCCGCAAGTTCTATCGCGCCAGCGGGTCTTCGACGCAATTGAAGGGCGTGGTGCCGGATGTCGTGCTGCCGTCGCTGAATAATTATGCGGACTCGGTTGGCGAGGCTTCGTTGGAAAACCCGCTGCCGTGGGACACGATTCCGAGCGCAAAATACGAGAAATTGAATCTGATCCAGCCGCTCCTGCCCGAACTGCGCAAACGTTCCGCAGAGCGCGTGGCGGCGGACAAGGACTTCGCCTATTTGCAGGAAGACATCGAAACGTACAAGAAGTATCTCGCGGACAAAAGTGTCTCCCTGAATGAAGAGGCGCGCCTCAAAGAGATGAAGGAAAACGAGGAGAAGGCTGAAGCCCGCAAGAAGGAACGCAAGTCCCGGCATGAATCGGAGGACAAGGTTTATGAGCTGACCTTGAAGCAGGTGGATTTGCCGGGCCTCCAGCCTCCGGCCAAAACCGGCGATGCATCCACGGCGGAACCGGGCCGGGACGATGCGAATCCGGACGATGTCGAAGACACCTCGCCGGAGGACAAAACCCCGGCTGTGGACGTGACCTTGAAGGAAACGAAACGGATACTGCTCGATCTCGTCGCGCTTTCGAACAAGGAAACCGCCGTTGCGGCACACAACTGAAACGGCGGCGGCGGAGTTTCTGACAGAGTGACTCCGCTTCAATTCCTTCGGTTGGCCGCGAATGCCGAGAGATATCCCCAGACAATGCCCACCGCGAAGCCAACGCTGTGCGCCGCGTTGGCGACGTGCGGGATGACGCCCACCAGACAAAGCGCGAACCAGATCACCGCCATCATCACTGTGCTGCTGTGCAGAAACAGACCCGAAGCGGGATCATATTTTCCGCGCAACCAGATGTAGCCGATCAACCCGTAAACCACGCCGGACATCCCGCCAAAGACCGGTCCCTTCCACAGGTATTGACCAAAATTGGAAAGCACGGCGATGACTACCACGAGGGCGCTCAGCACGCGCGTGTTTTGCCGGCGCTCAATCATCGTCCCGAGGTCGAGAAGCCAGAGCATGTTGAAAAGAATGTGCGGAATCGTGAAATGAATAAAAATGGGCGTGAGCAATCTCCAGATTTCGCCGTGCCGAATCTCCGGCAGGTCATTCAACCGCGCAATCGCGTCTCCTTCGACGATCCGTTCGGAAATGAACATCCACAAAATGGGTTTCGTGTTGGCGCCAAAGCTTGAAACCAGGCCGGTTGACACGCTGATCGCGATGAGGATCGCCGTCAGAAAGCCAACACCGCCCCGAATCGGAAACAGCCTGCTCCGGTCGAATACTCTCTTTTGCGCGGCCGCGTTCTCTTTCTGTTCCTGCTCACGTTTCCCGGCCGCGGCACGGGACGATTGTTCGTATTTCGGATCCTTCGGATTCTGTTGAAACTCCTTCAGCAACTCCGCGGCGACGTCAATCTGGTCCTCTGCTTCAACCCACAATATCCACGAACCGTCCCGTTCCGGCTCGATTCGATTGCCGATGCCGCACGCGTAAAGATGGTCGCTGAACATTCTGGCGGCGGCTTCATCTCGCAGGGAGCCAATCGTTCGCATCGAGTAGCCGTAACGGATTTTGGCGACGAGCGCAGCTAAAAACGGCGCGTGGCGGGAGAGAGGATTCGCGAGGCTGCTCCGCCGGTTTTCTCAATCACTGTCTGCCGGCAAGTTCCAGCACCGCCGCTGTCATCACCGTCACGCCGGTCTTGATGGTTGGCTCCGGCAACGGGGCAAATTCGCCGGAGTGCAGCGTGGGCAGAGACTTGCCCGTCCGTTCGCTTTCCGCGACCAGTTCCGGCTTCACGGCGCCAAGCCAGAACATGCAAATGGGAATTTTGTCCGTCGTCCTGCCGTATTCGCTGAAATCCTCGCCGCCCATGACCGGTTTTGCCGCGTGAACATTCGTTTCGCCAAGCCAGCTCCTGAACGCGGCAGCGAGGCGGCGCGTCAACGCGGGATCGTTGAAAGTGGCGGGCGTGAATTCCTGGTCCAGCAGCGTGATGACGGGCATGCGGTCTTCGGGCAGGCCCGCGGCCTCGGCGAGACCGTGCGTGATGCGCCTGATGGCGGCGATGGTCTGCGCGCGCACTTCATCGGTGTACGAGCGCAGTGTCAACTGCAGCTTCACCTCGTCGGAAATGATGTTGTGCTTGGTGCCGCCATGGATGGAACCAACCGTCACCACGGCCGGTTCGCCTGGCGCGATTTCACGGCTTACGATGGTCTGCAGCGCAAGAACCGTCTCCGCGGCGAGCACAATCGGGTCCTTCGTCTTGTGCGGCCACGCGCCATGCCCGCCAATGCCGCGGATCGTGATGTCCATCGAATCCACGTTGGCCAGCGCGTACCCCTCGACCCAGCCAACGGTCCCCGCCGCCTGGTCGGCCTTGTCGTGCAGCGCCAGGCAATAATCCGGTTTGGGGAAGCGCGTGAACAATCCGTCCTTCAGCATGGCCCGGGCGCCGGACCCCTTTTCCTCCGCCGGCTGACCGATGAAGACGAGCGTTCCCTGCCACCTGTTTTTCAGCGCGGTCAACAACCTTGCCGTCCCGACGAACACGCTCATGTGAATGTCGTGACCGCACGCATGCATCACATCCACCTCGTTCCCCTTGTCGTCCATCGTCCGGACGCTGCTCGCGTAGGGCAGGCCGGTCCGTTCCTTCACCGGTAACGCGTCGAGGTCCGTGCGGATGAGGATCGTCGGGCCGGCGCCATTGCGCAACACTCCCACAACACCGTAACCGCCGACGCGCGTGGTGACTTCCAGACCGGCCCGCTTCAACTCATCGGCGACGCGCTGGCCGGTTTTTTCCTCGTGCAGCGACAGCTCCGGGTGGGTGTGCAAAACTTTGTAAAGGTCGAACAGCCGCGGGTATTCCTGATCGACGAGTGACCGGACCTGTTCGCGCAATGACGACGGCGGCCCGGCGGGATTCTCCGCCGACAAAGTCACTGAAGCGATTGCCGCGGCGGCGAACGCAGATGAAAATATCGTCGGTTTCATGAGGAAAATTCTTTCCGCCGGCGGCCCGTTCACAGGATGTCGCCCCAAATGGTCCGGTCCTTGAGCATCACTTCGCGCAGAAGCCGGATCGGCGGGGCGCCGTGCCGCAGCAGTTCATCGTGGAATTTCTGCAGCGAAAAATTTGCGCCTTCCTGCTTCTGCCAGTCGCGGCGCAGCTTCAAAATCTCCATCTTGCCCACCGTGTAAAAAAGGTAGCCGGGATCGAACGTGCCGCGCAACGCCTCCTGGTACGCGGGTTTGTGCTCGTAATAGCAATTCTCCTCGAAAAACTTCGTGGCGTCCTCAAGCGACATTCCCTCGCAATGGGTCTTGATCGAGACGCACCAGCGGCAGAGCCGGAGCAATGCCTCATCCGCCTGGGCGAGCCGATACTTCGCCGCTTTGAGCGGGTCTCCCGCGTCCGCCCCGAATCCTTCATCAACCAGCATCTGCTCGGAGTAATGTGCCCAGCCCTCGATGAATGCGTAACTGCCGAAAATCTTCTCCAGTTTGGTCGCGGGCGACGCGTTCAGGCAAAGGAACTGCACGTAGTGGCCGGGATACGCCTCGTGAATCGTCACGATGTCCGTCGTGTAATAGTTGAAGGCCGTCAGCCATTCGTCTTTCTGCTTCGGCGTCCAGTCCGCCTCGACCGGCGTGACGTAATAGTACGCCTCCGTCGCTCTCCTTTCGAACGGCCCGGGTGTGTCCATCGACGCGAAGCTCGTGGCCCGCAGATACTGCGGCGTTTCTTCGACTTTTGCCCGGACCGGGGACGGTATCGTGATGATCCGGTGCCCGACCACAAACTGCCGGATAGCCTCCAGATCTTTGCGTGTATCGGGAATCAGGCCATCGGCCGTGGGGTGGTCCTTTTGAATTTCTTTGAAGACCTCGATGGGCTTCTTGCCGGGGTCGATTTTCCCCGCCGCTTCCTCAAACACGTGCTGCTCGCGCCGCAGTTCCCGCAGGCCGATTTCCAGCATTTTTCCCGGCGCGAGATCAATCAGTTCGCCATAACTCAGCAGCTTCTGGTATTTCTCCAGGCCAAAGGCGTAACGCGTGTGCGCCTTCGGGAGTTTCTCCTTCGTCATCCACGCCACATAACCCCGCAGTTCCTGAATGGCCTGCTGATTCACGGTCTTGAACTCTGCCATCAACGCCTCGTTTTTCACCTCTTTCAAAGCTTCCACCAGGTCTTTACCCAGGAAGTCCGCCGAACCGTTGGCAATCTCAACCGCCGTTTCGATGAACGGTTTCGCCAGAGATTCCTCCAGATTGGCCCTGGCGGCGGCGATGATTCGCGGTGTCTGTCGTTCGATCGCGATGACAGACTTAACGCGATCCTCGAGCGGCGCGAAGTTGCGCTTGATGTAAATGTTCACATCAAGAACCCCCGCGTAGGTCATCGGGTTTTTCGTGTAAGCCTCCACGTTCTCGAACTGAAAGATTTCGTTCTTGATCGCGGCCTCAAGGATGCGGAAATCGTAATGCGCCTGCGGACTCAGTGATTTTGTGTCGAGCACCGCGAGTCGTTGGTCGAATCGTTTGAGACGCGCCAGTTCCGCATCGAGGGAGGGCCGGCTGTAGTCTGTCACTTTTCCGTCGTATTCGTGCAAGCCGAGCGACGTGCCCATCTGCGGGCGCCAGGCGAGATAACCCGCAATGAATTCGTCGGCCAGTTTACCAAATGAAGCGTCCGCTGTGTTTGGCAGAGAACTCGCAGACCGCACCGATGGCTGCGTGAAGAGGGCGCCGGCCCCCAGCAGAACCATCACCCGAAGAAGTCTCGTCATAGGTGCTGGCTCGTTACCAGAGAATCGCAGGGAAGGAAAGGAATTTGCACGTCCAACACCTCTGTCCTGTCACTCGCTCTTTGAAGAAAAGCGGCCTTGAAACAGGACTGAACCGGGCGATGATGCGTCAACGACATCCGGGTGATTCGACCCGATCAAAACATGAACACAAAATCGTTTCTCCTTTCACTGACCGCCGTTGTCGTCCTGCAGGGCGCTCTGAACTCGCAGGCGCGCGCGGCGGACGCGAGACCGGTCCTGCTCTACAGCCGTTACTACAATGCGCAGGGCG